>QMTB01000060.1 GCA_003649845.1 Thermoplasmata archaeon
CTATTATTCTAAGAGCTATATCTTTTCCATCTCCATCTATAATAGTTTTAGATAGATCACTGCCAAATAGCATTATAGAACTATTTATTATAATATGTTCATGATATATGCCAGGTTTCAGATAGATTATATCATCTGATGCTAAATCTACAGCTTCTTGAATACTGCTCCATCTATTTATATGGATACCAGGTGTATCATTATTATAATCATCATCTACAAGTAGTGATATAGCTAGGAATAACCAGCTTTCTTTTCCATCTGGATTGATAACTCTAATAGAATATATAGAACTATCATTAACATAAATCAATGGTTTATTTTGTATAGAATTTATATGTGTTTTAAATAAAGTTGGTTTTTCAAAAGCAAAACTATCAACTAGTTTTATATCTAATTCCTCAATATTAGATGAGATATTATAGGATATAGAATCTAGAATAGGATAAACAGGTATCTCTCCATTAGATGATGAACCAAGATATCGAATTTGAATACCTTCAGTATCTATATATCCTTCTGAGTTATATAAATCGATAGTTGAAATAGAGTTTTCCTCCTCGATAGGTCTAGAAGGTATTTTAAGAACAGGATCTCCCAGTAATGTGAAACAAAACAAGGTATAGAGGTCAAGAAAATCATCGAAATCATGATTCTCAATATACCTCTGCATAGCTCTATCTGTTAAATCACCTAATACAGATAAATTATTATCAGAGTAAGCTTCAAAGAAGTTGGTAAGCATAGCTGCCATATATCTTTCACCAAGAATCTTTAGACGTCCTTTATCTATAGAAAATATAGGTATACCAGCATTTCCTCTAGAACCACCTATATATGCTATACCTCCAGCTTTTGAGAATAATATAGATTCTCCAAAAGATATTTTTAAATTTAAAGTTTCATCAACCTTTGTATCAAAAGCTCCGTTTAAACAAGCTATAGAAACAACGATAGGTAGGTCATTATTGGAGGGGAGTTGAAGTACCTCATCAGCATAGAGAGGATCTCCTTCTAAATACCATGCATCTCCACTTCCATGACCTATATGATATATAACACCTGTTCCACCTTCTAGAGATTTGATAATACTAGATTTATTAAACATATCTTCTGTTCTAAAACATTTATTAGGTTTAATTCCATTAAAAAAGCCTTGGTTTATAGAATCAATAACTATCATCTCACCGATATCATAAGGTGTATCAAAAGGTTTACCACCAGCAACAGTTATATTTCTAAATAAATCTGAAGATGGATTCCAATGGATAATCTTATCAACTACATGATATGCAGTAGATAAATTATTAACAGGTATTCTACCGATCTTATAGTTTAATAAGAAATCATAATCCGGGGAGGCATAGAATAGATCTGTTGGAACAGCGGAATAAAAGGCATAGTAATAACTTGGAGGTATAAACTCTGCTGTTCCAAATAAAGTGATATATTTTAGATTAGGATGAGCTGAATTATCTTTTAGATAAGAAATGATTTTCTTAGCTAAACTATAGTTATATTTGGTTAGAATAGATCTAATATAATCATCAGTAGCATATCCAGGAAAAGGTGGGTCATCAGCTTCATCATAGTTTTTATAAATCCAAGTTATATTTACAACCTCTGTTATTATACCTTGGTTTCCATGGAATTCTTTTAGTTGTTTTGCAGCTTGATAAAAGGATGGAGGAGTGATAATTAGATTGGAGAATGAAGATGTTTTTATAGAATACCTTGATCCATCATCTCCTATTTTATATCCTATAGAGATTATGCCATCTGTTAAAATTAAAACTTGATTAGATGTATATTGAATTGGATACACTCTTATATAAACCCGTGTTTTTTCTATATCATATCCAATATCATAGGATAATAGTTTACCTGGATACCACTCTGTTGGATTATATCTCACCTCAAATGTAAACCTTGTATAATAAGATGAATTCCAAAATAAAGGTTTAGCTGCTATAGCAGGTTTCAAAGTTTTTTTAAGATAAATATAGTGTCCAGATGTAAAACCAACGTTTGTTATATGGGAATTCAAAGGTAGATCAACTATATATGTTTTCATTGGAACAATAGGTTCCCCAGGTATACTTCTAGGGGTGAAACCTTCAATGTTTAGATAAAAACCATTTAAACCCATCTTATATGGATGGATGTCCTTATAATTAATGGAGATAGATATATTTTTAACCTCATTTTTTTCAAATTGATTTAAAAAGGTAATTCCATCTATATTCAAATTTGATATATTATATCTTGAATTAGAATCAAATCCAACTATGATAGAAGAACCACTAGATATAGAAGTTGTTAGTAGGAAAAATATTATTAAAGATAGCTTTAAAATAATGTATCTATATTTTTTCATGCAAAATCTCCCCTTTTAACATAGTATTTATAGTATATTAAAATTTGGTTCATTTAAAAATTAATCATAAATAGTAGAATTGTGTTTCCCTCTTCTATATGGATAAGTATAGTATTTTATCAAAAAATACAGTAGAGATTGTTACGCCAGAGGAGCTTAGAGATATATTAGATAAAGATAAACCTAAGGCATATATTGGTTTTGAACCATCTGGTATGGTACATCTAGGCTGGAAGATTTGTACTAATAAAATCAAGGATTTCATAGAATGTGGCTTTGAATTCATTGTTCTACTGGCAGATTGGCATGCCTATATCAATGATAAACTAGGCGGTGATATAGAGAAGATTAAACTCTGCGGTAAATATATGGAGGATTGTTTTGCAGCTATGGGTGTAACTAATACAAGGTTTATCTATGCAAGTGATTATATCAGTGATCCCTTTTATTGGGAACTTGTATTGAAAACATCTAAAGCTACATCTGTTGCTAGGGTTAAGAGAGCTATGGATATAATGGGTAGGAAAGAGGATGAAGCAGAGAAGGATTTATCAAAACTATTTTATCCGGCTATGCAAGTAGCTGATATATTTTATCTAAATGTTGATGTCGCATATGGTGGAATGGATCAACGTCATGCTCATATGCTCGCTAGAGATGTTTCAAAAAAACTATCTAGGAAACCACCTGTTGCACTACATACCCCTCTATTAACAGGTTTACAAGCAGGTGGTAGAATGAATCCTATTGAAGCTAAGATGAGTAAAAGTAAACCAGATTCAATGATATCTATACACGATAAACCAGAGGATGTTAAACGTAAGATTAAGAAGGCATACTGCCCTGAGAGACAAGTTGAAGGGAATCCTATACTTGAAATCTGCAGATATGTTATATTTCCAGAGTTAAAAGGAGATGTTTTTAGAGTGGAGAGACCGGAGAAGTTTGGTGGAACACTAGAATTTAATGATTATGAGGAATTAGAGCAGGCATTTATAAATGATTTACATCCCCTTGATCTTAAAAATGCAACAGCAGAGTATATCAATCGTATACTAGAACCTATACATGAATATTTTGATAGACACCCTGATTCTTATAATAAAATGTTAGAGATAGGTGTTATACCTTCTTAATGAAATCAAATAAATTTCTAGCATAGATCATTAGATATAGTGGTATAAGTAACAGTAGAACTATAAGTGGTGGGTTAAAATGTGGTCCAAGGATGCGCCTATTAATCTGCCAATATATACCATAATACCCCATTGTGAAACCTACTAGTATGAATAAAGATATTACAACCATAGTGAATCGATTCTCTCCATCAATTATTGATGCTGTTAGTATAGCTGCTGCTGGTAAAACAGGTAGGAAATAACGCATATCCTCCATAGGTGCTTTTCCAACCCATGTAAGCTGCATATATATAACTAATATAGGGAGCATCCATATCCAGAGAAACCAGTTTTCTTTCCTCCTCCATTCTTTAAATGTTAATGGTACTATAAATAGAGAGGGTAGTAGATAGAATAACTGAGGCAGTATCCTATCCATAAGATTTTGAAGGGATTCCAAAGAAGGATGAAAGTATTGTTGAAACATTGTTTTATTTGGTTTCTCAATGATGAGAGAATCATTTACCTCTCTGATTGTCTTACTAGTTTGATACCCACTATTAAAGGGTCCGCCAAACAAAGTTGTATTATAATATGCTAACATACTTCCAACTATTATTAAACCTATGATGAAAGGTAAACTCTTTTTTAGGTAAACTATGAAACTTTTTGATAAGCCTTTAGAGGGGTTCTTCCATATAAGCAGTAGAGTATAAACTATTGGACCTAATATTATTACAACCGTAGAGTATCTCATTGTAACAGCATAAGCGAAACATAACCCTCCTAGCAAACCTAGATACCAGTTTTTTCTAAGATTTTGGAGGGAATATATGTATAATGTTATCCCCAATGTTGCAAAACTCATAGATGCATAATCAGCCATACCTCTACTATACAATATAAGTATACCAAGGGAGGAGAATGAGGTTATAATAGAAGATATCAAAGCTATTCTCTCTGTATATAGTTTTCTAGCAAATAGATATACTGATGCGACTGCTATAAAATTTAATAATATTGGTAGATAATAGATAGTTTTTGTTATCCAGAGGGGTATTATTAGATAACAATATCCTGGTGGCCAATGATTAGCAAAGGCGTATCTATCATTTACCTCTACTATACCAGAGCCGACTGGTGGTATAAGACCTAGGGTTTCCTTTACAGCTACAACATGTGTAAAACCATTATTTATAGGGAGAGTAAGTATGTAATTTCCATAATCATCTGTAAAACCAATAGGTTTTCCCTCTGGTTTATTGAGATATATTTTAACATCTGATAGGTTTTTATTGATAGCATGATCTACATGTATCAATACTTTAACATTAGAAGAAAAATGATATAATTTCGCCGAGACTTCTATTGGATAGTTTAATCCTCTATAATCAGTTGAGAAAAACATCTGCAACGGTTTTATAGGTGTATCTATAGCTATATGATAGAAACCAGGTGGTACATCATGTAATATAAATAAGCCGTTTTCATCAGTAGTACCATTCCATAGTATTCTATGTTCTCTTTCAATTCTAATAGTTTCATTAGCTAATCCTTCATCTTTGCCATTATAAACTGTTATATAGATATCCCTTGTTTTTGTCTCCCACTGAGTATCATGTTCTTCAACCTTTATTTTCATAAATATACATTTACTAGGTGTATCTCCTATAATGAAATCTATATGTTGAATCTTAGGTGGTCCTATTTCTTCTAATGGTAGATAGATTTTACCTGTCTCATAATATATCTGTGCCCATCCGAAATAACCTTTCTCATCAGGTATAGTTCCACCTGTCCACATTTTAGGAGTATTAGGTCTAAAAGATTCCTCTCCAATGTGATATGGAAAAGATAATACAAATATCGGTGGAATAATAAATATTAGAATTAAAATCCATTTATTCATTTTTTACACCGGTTTTAATTTAAACATACTTTTATCTCAAAATAGAGATAAGATAATACCAAATATATTTTCCCAATTTATCAAAAGAAGAGTTGTTTGAAATAGAATAAGGGGAAACCTTATTCCTATAAAAACATAGGCGAATACCCGTATGATTCAAAGGGTAGAGAGTAGATAAATCGGATAAACTCAATCTTCATTAATAAAAATGCATCATCCAATTCAGGTTATTTAGATTTTTATTCTAAAACGGTAGATAAGATTAGAAAATTCTTCAATAGGATGTTTAGAAATACTTAAATATTCTAAATGAATACAAAATATAAAACTGGGAAGAGGGGCATTCAATAGGATACCGGTGCACTCTAACCCTCAATATTCCTAGAAAGTGGGATGGTGTAGGAAGTGAGAGGAAAATTTAATTTAACCATTGTATGCCTTGTTATTTTGATAAGCAGTTTATTCTCAGGTTGTTTTATCTCTCATTCTCCTAAACAAGGGTTATCTGAAGAATTAAATATTTTCAATTGGGAGGACTATTTCGGAGAGACAACTCTTGAAGATTTTGAAGAGATTTTCGGAGTAAAAGTGAATCTTTATACTTTTGAAGAAGAGGATTATATGATATCTGCATTATCTACAAACCCTGGGAAGTATGATGTTGTTATAGCCTCAGATACAGTAGTTAAACAGTTAATTGAAATGAAGCTATTAGCTAAATTAAATAAGAGTAATATTCCAAATATTAAATACCTCGATCCTAATTTCCTAAACCTTAGTTTTGATCCAGGGAATAACTATTCTATACCTTATCTATGGGGAACAACTGGAATTGCATATAATATCTCTGTAGTTGAGGATGATGTTAAAAGTTGGTCTATATTATGGAATACTAATTATAGTGGTAGGATTATTCTTCTAGACAATAAAGATGAAGTAATAGCCACGGCATTAAAATATCTAGGTTATTCTATCAATACAAGGAATCTTTCTCAACTTAAGGAAGCAGAGGCTCTACTTCTACGGCAAAAACCATTGATACAAGGATATGAGGATCCTATAACCATTATAGATAAATTGGTTTCTGGAGATGCCTATATTGCACATTGTTACAGTGGAGATGCCTATGCCGCTGCAGATAAGAATGCTAATATAACATATGTTATACCTGAAGAAGGTAGTCCTATATGGATTGATAATCTTATTATACCTGTTGATTCCTCTCATAAATACACTGCAGAGGTTTTTATAAACTATATCCTTAAACCTAAGGTTATTGCAAATATCACTAACTATCAATGGTATGCTAACCCTAATACAGCAGCAGAAAAATATGTTAATAAAAGTATCCTTGAAGAACCAGGTATATATCCACCACAAGATATACTTGAAAAGTGTGAATATTTTAAAACCTTAGATGCTGATACATATTCTGAGCACAATAGAATATGGGCTGAACTACACGGTTAATATTAACCTGTGATCTCTATGAAACTGCAAACAAAGCTACTTACCTTCTTTCTTTTAGCTGTCCTCATCCCTCTAGTATTAACACAGATATATTTAACTGTTGAAATGAGAAGTTCGTTAGAGGAGATTTCTCTAACTAATCTAAAGAATCTAGCGATACTAAAAGGTAGAGAAATAGAAAACCTGATAAAATCTGGAGAAGAAAATATATTGTTACTTTCTCATAATCCAATTTTGAAATCAGAAAATTGTACGATTTCTGAGAAACTCCATCAACTACAGATAACCCAGAGTTATCATAAAATTTTTGATGATATCACTCTTATAGATACACATGGAAATACTATAGTATCTACAACATATAACTATATTGGTGAATGGAAAACTAATACATGGTATATAAAAGCTTTAAATGGCAGTGTTGTTGTATCTGATGCCACTGTTATTTTAAATCCATGGAGATTGGTTCTAGTTTATCTTTCACCTGTATTCTCTAATAATGGATCCATCATCGGTGTACTATCGGGTCAAGTTAATTTCAAAAAATTCTGGGATATACTTGATAATTATACCATCGGCAAAACAGGTTTCCTATATCTTATTGACAGTACTGGAAAAATTCTTTCACATCCAAATAAAGAACTCATATTTTCAAAGATTCCATATAACGAATTAATGTATACAATAAAAAACAATCTATCTGGTAATTTAAATTATATTGATGAAAACAATAAAAAGATGGTTTGTGGCTATAGTTCTATCTTAGAGGATGTATACGGTGATAGATTTTGGAGTGTCATAGCAGTAGAACCTTCAGAGGAGATATTCTCAAGTATTATTCTTATTCGTAATCAAATTACTTTTTTTATCATTTTAATTGGATCTATACTTATATCTGCTGGAGTAGTTTTCTCCCATAGAACAACTAAGCCTATTAAAGAATTGACATATGCTACAGAAAAAATTGCAAACGGTGATTTTAGATGCCATGTCGATATTAAATCTGGAGATGAATTAGAACAACTAGGTAGATCCTTCAATAAAATGGTTAACGATTTAAAGAAATCTCAGGAGATAATACTAAATAGAAATAGAGAGATTGAGAAACTACTCGAACAGAAAGATGCTTTTATCAACCAGCTAAGTCA
>QMTB01000061.1 GCA_003649845.1 Thermoplasmata archaeon
TTCATCCATGCTGTGTTGAACAATTAGCTGAGAATAAGAGCTTCTCAGCTAATATGTTGCTGAGAATGAGAGGAAACTCAGTGATGCAAAAAACTCGCCAATAAACTACAGCCGGTAAAAGTAGAAGGTATGTACTGGGAGAGATTATTGAATAAAGGGAGGTAGATACAGTTATTTTTGTAACAAAAGCTGATGGAACAAAACAGTTATTTGATAGAGAAAAAATCATTAAAACTTGTATAAACAAAGGTGCTACTGGAAAAATAGCAGAGGAGATAGCAGAGGAAATAGAAGAGAATATATATGATGGAATAGAAACAAAGAAGATCCTCCAGATGATTTTTAGGAAACTAGGCGACTATAAACCTGCTATTAGACATCAGATCGATCTCAGAAAGGCTTTAAGTTTGATGAATCCGAAACCGGATTTTGAACGTTTTATTCAGATTCTACTCAGCGAATACAACTATGATATAACTCCTAATCAGATTATAAAGGGGAGATGTAGTGAACATGAGGTTGATGCTGTTGCTAGGAAAGATGGAATAACATATATTGTAGAGATAAAACATCATTTCAACTATCATATGCCCACTGGTTTAGATATACCTCGTATTGCAAGAGCAGTGTTTGAAGATATAACAGAGGGTTTTAAACTAGGGTTAAATAATTTGAGAGTAGATAAGGCAATGATAATCTGTAAAGTTTTCAGAACATGCTAAACAGTA
The DNA here is from genome assembly GCA_003649845.1 of Thermoplasmata archaeon. Lineage (GTDB taxonomy): Archaea > Thermoplasmatota > E2 > DHVEG-1 > DHVEG-1 > B44-G15. The sequence goes on from QMTB01000061.1 coordinate 729, forward strand.
TGCGGATTGTAGAGGTATATCTCATATAGGATGGGCATCTCCTAGGAATCAAGATCTCTCATCTATGATAGAAGGAAGGAAACTTTATCCTATAACCTATCTTAAAGGTGTAAGAAACTCTTTTAAGGATAGACTAGCATCTGCTGGTTTAATTCTTCTAAGAGATGTTGTTGAAGAAGATATACAAGAGATTAGAAGGAAAACAGGATTACCTAAGGAGATCTTAGAAAGAATAATCCAAAAGGCTAGAATTATATTATTTGAATAAAACAGCATTTAGATGTTTAAGAATAATGAGAAGTAGGATAGATTTATATCAACTGTGCTTGAATTAACCAGGTATATATACTATCTCAGATGTTTTCTAACTCTCTAGATTATAGTTTTATTTTCTCTTAGGTAAAAATATTTAAACAAAATTTAGTTATCCTAGTAAATATGAAGAACACAAACTTTGTTATATCTGTTTTTATAGCTCTACTATTCATTGGATCAGTATGGTTAAGTGGTTGTACAGAACAGCAGAGTAATGAGCAATCTAATACAGGTGGAAACTCCAATTTAATCTCTGCTAAAGAAGCATGGAATAATGTTAAAGATGAGATTAGCAACTGGGATTCAAACTATAGAATAGCACGGGTTCGAACCTTTGGTACATCGGAAGATGACGTATATGCTAGGGAATCCAACTGGGAGTTTTATGTGGAATCTAGCGATGGTAAAAAATCAACAAGCTTTACATATTATGTTAAAAAAGGTGTTTCTAAAGATCCAGATGCATCTTTTGGTACAGGGAGATACACTTTCTCACCTGATGACTGGATTATAGATTCAACGCAAGCAGCGCAGATCGCAATGGATGCTATACATCAGAATAAATTCCCTGATTTCGATGGCGGTTTTCAAGCTGAGCTATATGCTGATGAAAACAACACACCTTATTGGGAGATACATTATAGTAGTCAAAGCAAAAACGGGCATATCTACCTTGATAAACCATTGCAATATGGTATGGTTAAAATCAATGCGAAAGCCGGTGAAGTAATCTCAGTAACAGGTTACACTGATTAAGAGTATCTTAAAAAACTAGAGAAGAGCGCCGAGGGGGAGATTTGAACTCCCGAGGGTAAAAATACCCACGAGCTCTCCAGGCTCGCGCCGTTCCGGGCTGGGCCACCTCGGCATCAAGAAGAGACCTATAAATAAATTTCATCTTAATTAATGCTTCCTCCAAACATCTGGATATGTTCCTTTTTTCATAAAAACTCTTTGTAGACGAGCGCATAAACCAGTGTCTTTTTGAAGAATCTCCTCTGTGGTTAGTAATGATTTAGCTAGAGCAACTCCTTCTCCTTTCAATGTCATAATAGCTATTGTATCTCCTTTTTTTATACCTGAATCTATTTCAACAACCCCTGGAATCGCTAAATCTGCACCGTGACAGATTGCATCCGCCGCTGAATCTCTTATAATAATCTTTGGAACAGCATCTAGTATATATTCCATTGGGAATAGTAATTTCCTCAGTTCTCTTTCATCTCCATCTTCCTTCCAGAAAACATAGGCATCTTTTACATCTTGCAGTATAGCAGAGTTTTCTTCTCTAAGATGACCACTCCTTGTTCTTCTAAGTTCTCTTAGATGTGCACCACATCCGAGTTTTTTTCCTATATCTACGCATAGTGTACGTATATATGTACCTGCTTGACATCCTACTCTAAATAAAACATTTCTACCTTCTATCTCAAGTATATCTAGATAATATATTCTTCTTCTGCGTTTAACTCTTCTAACTGCTGATCTCACAGGTGGTAGTTGAATGATATTTCCAACAAAATTCTTACAGGTACTGTATATTTTATCTTCATCAACATCTCCATGGAGTGCCATAACTGCAATGTATTCCTTACCTGCCTTTAGAAGTACTGATAGAGCTCTTGTAGCTCGACCGATACCAATAGGAAGCACACCTGTTACCTTTGGATCAAGAGTACCAGCATGACCTGTTTTATCAACCTCTAAAACCTCTTTCACCCATACATCTACTTGATGAGATGTAGGTCCAGGAGGTTTATCAAGGTTAATTATTCCATCTTGTAGTAACTCTTCTATACTACGTTCACTCGGTTTTTTACCGTAAAATGGATTGGTAGTGGCATCTACTTTTCTTATACGTTCTCTCTTTTGATCAATAGGTAGAAAGCGTTCTTTACCCATATATTATTCTCCTAGATGTTCTAATATAAGATCTATAATCTCATCAGGAGTTTTATCAGATGAATCAATTATGAGATCATAGATGGATGTATCCTGTAAATCTATACCATAATATTTTAGATATCTCCTCCTCTCACTCTCCTCTCTCATAGTTAACTCTTTTAAACGCTGTTTTATATCTCCACCTTCTCTATTCACTATCCTCTCTGCTCTAACCATTTTATCTGCATCTACAAGTATTTTAAAAGCAGGTATATTATTCCTATATGCAAGCCAACCAGAGAGACGGCTTTCAAGTATTATATTTCCTTTTCTTAAAATCTCCAGTTGTTTCTCATCTAACTCTCTATCTACTTCTTCATGTTCCTCACAGTATTTACTAAAATCCTCTAGAGGCATACCATATTTCTCTGCAGTTTCTCGGAAGATCATTCCAGATGAAATATAGGGTATACCTAGTTTTTTATGCAATAACTCTGCTATAGTTGTTTTACCGCTACCTGGTGTTCCACTTATAGTTATTATATTCATCTAGGAGGAGGAAAGTCCTATCCTCTTTTTTGTTTTTCCCCACCACTGAGACCAACTCAGCCATTTTAAACCTTGTCTAATAATCTGCCCTACGACCATTGAAAATATTAGATAAAGCCATAGCCATGCTTGCCATAGTATAGATCTATCAAATAATGATACCCTATTATTCCATGGAACTGTAAAATAATAATATGGAACTACACCGAGGAAAGCTCGAAGCCACATAAATATAGGTACAATAAATATAAATAGGAAGATCATAGGTTTCATCATACCACTTGAAGCTTCTGTCTGTCTTTTCATAATCTCAGGTTGAAGTTTCATAAGTTTCTTCACTCTATTCATATTACCTTCCTTCCTAGCTTTCGATAGTTCCTTCTGAAAAGCCTTGGATATCTCTTGTGATTCACCCATTTTCTTCCAATCAACAAATAGATTTTGGAAGAAAGAAGATAGGAATACAACTATTATACCTGCTAGAAATAATGTCAAAACAGGGTAATTTCCATTGAATCCTATAGCTGGGTATAATACAACATTGATTGCAGTAACAATTGCACTGCTTATCCCTGGATCACCAAATATGAATAACATTAGGAACATTAGAAGCATAAGTAGCATCATTTGTCCACCTTGAGAACCAGCACTGCTCATATCCTCACCTAGCTAACTACTGAATATTGTATTCTTATATTAAAAGATATTCTATTCTTTTCCGAAGAAACCTCTTAACACTGGATGCATCTCCATCGCTTGCTCTTTAGCTATATCCTCATATAACCTTATTACAATACCAACTGTTAGAAGCACTCCAGTTCCACTTACATTGCCAACTGTTCCAACAGCATCTGCAAATCCTGCTAACATCCCAACAGCTGCACCACCAATCACTGTTACAACAGGGATATACCTCTCCAATACTCTCCTAAGCACTCTTGGATCTCTACGGAAACCAGGGATTTGCATACCAGAACTTTGAATTTGCCTTGCAACATCAGCTGGACCCATGTTTGTTGTTTCAATCCAGAATTTCGCAAATAGTATTGAGCCACCTATGAGAACAACTAGATATATTATAACCTTCAACGCAAACTGCCAAGGAGCATGTCCACCATAACCACCAGCAAATATAGGTATAAGCCAGTTATTTATACCACCGGGTCTAGATAGATACCATGCTCCACCAGCTAGAGCTCCAGTTGAAACTGTTAGATCATACTTGCCAATCCACCATTGATGCCCAAGCAGAGGGAGATTAGATCGATATAGAAGCATAGCAAACATATTGATATTTGCAAGGAGAGCAGACATGAGAATTACAGGTATATTAGAAGCATATATCAAACGTATTGGATATCTTCCACGTGCACCCCTAACTTTATCATGAGCAAGCGGTAGCTCTATACGTGTAGACTCCGCATATGCTACAAGGAAGAAGATTATAAGAGTCCCAAGTAAAGCTACAATTGAATTAGTATAACCAATTCTTGCATTACCGAAGAATAATGTTTGATAACCCCCCTCCACTATCTCTCTAAGAGTCAAATGGGATGCAAGATAATACGTTCCAGGTATTACACCTGCAGGTGGATTAGTCATACTTAATTCTCCACCTCTAACAGGTAACCAATTAAATATACCTGTGAAGATAGCTCTAGAAACACCTGCTGCTATAAACAGAGAGATACCAGATCCTATACCCCATTTAGAGATAAGTTCATCCATGAAGAATACTAGCATTGCTCCTACAAATAATTGGATTACTATTAGAGAATTAGCTAAAGCGGTATTTCCACCTAATAGATTGATTAAACCTTCTGTTGGTTGAAGGTAGCCAAATATCTGAGGAATTGCTTCTACGATTATCATTACTACTACAAGTATCTTCTGTGTACCTTGATAGATAGCTTTATCCTCAGATTTTGTTAGATCGAGATTAATTATCTTAGCTCCAACAAATAACTGGAGGATAATAGAAGCAGTTACAATAGGCCCAATACCTAGATGCATGATTGAACCTGATGCACCAGCCATTATGAATCGATACTGTGCAAATAGATCAATTACATTACTTTTCAAACCAAATATCATTACATTCGTGAGTATAAAATAAAGTATTAAACACAGCAAAGTCCAGAAAATCTTCGTTCTAAAGGTAACATGACCTTCTGGTTTAGTAATAGCTGGCCATCTTTCGATTAAAGGTTTCAGCGCATATAGTTTACTCTTCTTCTCTTCCGCCATATATCAACCCTTTCTAGAGTAAGGTTATTTTTCCATCAACCGCTTCGATTTTTTCTATAGCTTTTTTAGATGCTTCTTTAACTGTAATATGGAAAGCTTTTTTAATGGTTCCACCGCCAAGTAGTTTATCATAGCCTTCCTCTGATAGATTTATCTCAGTTCTATCAGGAAATTTTTCTTCTAGTTGTCCAACGTTTATTATCTTCTTCTCTACCTGGACATGCTGTGGCCTCTTGAAACCATATTTCCCAAGGTGATCAGGCATATATTTAACCATATGCATATATTTATGTTTCAGAAGACCAGCATTTCCTCTACCGCCACGGAGACCAGCACCACGTCCACCTTTTTTTCCTCTTCCATGGGTCATAGATCCTCTGAATTTCTTTGTTTTCTTTCGTACCACAGGTCATCACATTCCTTTTTTCTTATTGATGAATCGAAAGCAGATAAAGTAACATGTTATTATATTTTCGGATGCACCTGATAAAGAAAGAGAGGTTTTTTAGGTTTTTGCTTAAATTCTAGTTTGATTTAGCTCAATTACGTTTTTCTCCACAAAATTTAAGGAAAATTTTAAATAAAAAGCAAGATATAATGTTTTTGAATAAAATAATTATAGTAGGAGACGATAGCATGAAGGGAACAAACAAGAAAAAACTTATTATTGGTGTTGCAGCATTATTCATCAGTTTGGCATATATGCCAATGGTGATAGGGGCACCGATGGAGAAGGAGAATAAAACAACCATTAGATATGGTATACTAAACAGTGACGGAACATTTGAACAGCAATCAGTAACCCTATCAGAGAGAGAACTAACAGATTTAATATCTAAACTAACGCGACTTATAAATCTTCTTCAAACATTTAATGGGGATTGGTCTATAATTGACTCACTTCTAAAGGGACATCCATTACTTCAGAAACTCTTGCAGTATCTATTGAGTTCAGACGTCCTTGGAAACAAAAAAATAGTGGCAAGCTTTGGATTAGGACGAAGTTTTAATCCATTCAAAGAACTTAAAACATCCATCATGAGACCTTTTACATTCTGGCATTACTCTAATACAGTTGTATCAGAGCAGATACCTATCCCCAGTACAACTGTAATACTTGATCTAAATCCATTCAAGATATCGACCTTCAAAGGATTTCAGATAGGTTTCATGCTAAAATTCCGCGGATTTTACATATACATCCCAAGACAGCTACCTGAACAAAGTATAACTCTATTCATAGGGGTTACACCTTCTGTTTGGGCATTTGCCTTACCAGAAATGCCAACACCCCCACAGGGAAGCTAATTAAAAACTTCCCATCTACTTTCTATTTTTTAATTATTTTTATTAAGTAGATTTGATATCAATTAACTCATAGCTAATTCAAAGTCTATTATATTCTTATATCTTTTATTTCTCAGATTTAAAAGAATAGAATCTAGTCAAAATTGTTTAATATCTAGCATGTAGATCTACATAAAATTTATATTCTATATGAAACTATTTATTATACGGGTGAGTTTTTATGCGTAGAAGTACTTGGCTATCCATAGGTTTGGTTCTACTGCTAATTATACCCACTTTATCTCCTCTAACTACAGGTTTTCATTCAAGGAAAACAATTAAAGTAGCTTTTCTATGGCAGAAATGGGATATCCTCGATGTAGTCGCTAAAATTAATATGCAAATATACAGACATATATTGAAAAAAGCTGAAGATAGATATAATGTACGCTTTAAAATATATGAATTCTGGGATGCTTGGAATAAAGGAGATGTACAAAGCGGTAAACTCAGAAAACTAGGCATAGATACCATAGTAATGCCAGGTGGATTTGGCAGCTGGGATACCCCAAGGAAATATAGAAGAGAGATTAAAAACTTTGTACGCAGAGGAGGAGGATTCTACGGCATATGCGGTGATTCAACATTCGGATCACTAGGTGTAATAAACCTACCATCAGGCTATAGATTCCCATTAAAAAGAATAACAGGCTCATGGTCCTTCACACCCATGCTAGGACTAGCAAACGTATACACAGACGCAACACCATTCTCACACATAATAAAACACCCCTTATTCTTCACCAAACTAGATGCCTTTAGAACACTTAGATACCTACCTTTTTCTAGAGCTGCTATTAAGATTAAACATTCTAAATTAGATATACAACAACCCTATGAAGGTAAATATATACGTGTTATGCTAGGAAACGCACCTCTAGTAGATGGACCACTACTCTTCAGACTATTCAAA
>QMTB01000062.1 GCA_003649845.1 Thermoplasmata archaeon
ACCCAAAGAAGTCCAAAGAAAATAAAGAGAAATCTGTAAAAAATATATTATCTTTCATATATAATAGAAGATCTGTCAGTGAGAATAAACACTCTGAGGATAAACATAAAGAATCTCCATATTCAAAAGAGAAATTCTCCCTAGATAATATTCTACATAGAAGACAAACAAAGAAAATTAAAAGGCTAGAACTACTAGATAAAGCCGCTCAAGAATCTAAAGATAAAATTTTTTATCATCTCTTTAGAGACTTTATTGGATATGGAAAAATTGATATTTTAATGGAAGACGAGGGTATAGAAGATATCTCCTGTGATGGACCTATTGTACCTGTATTTCTCTATCATAAGAAGTATGAAGAAATGACGACTAATATAGTTTTTGAGAATGATGCAGAACTTGATTCTTTTGTTGTAAGACTCGCTCAGATCTGTGGGAAACAAATTTCTATATACTCACCAATTGTGGATGGTAAACTACCAGATGGATCTAGACTTCAAGCTACGCTTTCTAAAACAGTTACAGAAGGTTCTACATTTACTATTCGAAGATTCAGAGAAAACCCTCTTACACCTGTTGATCTAATACAATATAAATCTCTATCTCTAGATATGGCTGCCTATTTCTGGATGGCTATTGAAAATGGGGCTTCTATACTCTTCTGTGGTGGTACAGCTAGCGGTAAAACCACTGCTCTCAATGCCTTATCATTATTTATTCCATCTTCTCATAAAATAATTTCTATTGAAGACACTCGAGAGGTTAGCTTACCACATAAAAACTGGATAGCTGGTACTACCAGGCAGGGTTTCTCTTCATCAGCTGAAACTAAAACAGAGAAAGATATTGATATGTTTGATCTTATTAGAGCTGCGCTTAGACAGAGACCTAAAGTCATCATAGTTGGAGAGGTTAGAGGTAGAGAAGCCTATAGTTTATTTCAAGCTATGGCTACAGGACATACCTCTTATGCAACTGTTCATGCCAGTGATATACACACTCTTATCCAGCGTTTGGAAAATCCGCCTATCTCTCTACCTAGGGCATTACTTACCTCCCTAGATATAATTGTTTTCCAAAATGCAGTTTCTATTGGCAAGAAATCTGTACGTAGAATGACAAGTGTAACAGAAGTGATTAAATTAGATCCTGATACTAACCAACTAATATTCATGGAGCCATTTAGATGGGTATCTAAAACAGATGATAGATTTGAAAGCAGCGGTGGTAGTAAGATACTAAATACTATTAGAATACAGAATGATTGGACTGAAGAACAATTACAACAAGAATTGGAGAATAGAAAAACAGTTTTAAAATGGATGATTGAAACTAATAGAAGAGATTATCGCGAAGTAGGTCGAATAGTAGCTGAATATGAGAAACATCCTGAAAGAGTTTTAGAGAAAGCTAAGGAGGAACTAGGTTTATGAAGTCAACTGCTTATAGTAGATTCTGCCGGCGTTTATTCTCTAAACTCTTTGAACATCTAAATATAAGCGAAACTAGTAGAAATAGACTACTTGAAAAAGCAGATATAAGCATGGTTTACCAAGAATATTATTCAATGGTTTTAATGAACATTATCATAGGATTCACAGTATCGTTTCTCTCCACTCTTATAGTATATTTACTCCTTCCAAATCAGATAACAGCTTTACTACTACTAACTGTCTCATCAGTTGTACCAGTAGCTATAGGATTATATTATATTACTCTACCTGCTTCTAAAGCAAAATCTAGAGGTAAAAACATCGATCGTTTTCTACCATATGCAACAAATTTTATCAACACTATGTCTGTCGCTGGTATATCACCTGCTGAGATATTTGAAGCGTTATCTGAAGTGGAATTATATGGAGAATTACAGAAAGAAGCAAAAAAAATTGTTACTGAAATCGATATGATGGGTGTAGATACAATAACTGCTTTGAAACATGCTATTCAAATCTCTCCATCTGAGAAATTTAAAGAATTCCTCCAGGGAATACTAGGAGTGATTATGTCCGGCAGTGAATTAACCCCTTATTTTCAGAGATGTGTAGATAAATATATGGAGAGAGATTTGATAGAACGAAAGAAAAACTTGGAATCCCTGGCGGTTATGGCTGAAGCGTTTGTTGTAACTGTAATAGCTTTTCCATTATTCCTTGTAATAATTATATCTATCATGGGTATGACCAGCGGTGGAATATCCTTTGAATTCCTATTTATATTAGCATTCCTCATTCTACCACTTGCATATTTTGGATTTTATGTGATGATGAAATCAGGTATGGGTGAATCTGTATGAGTATGCAAGCTATTATAGACAAAATCATCCATAGAAAAAGATATGATTTTAAGAGGATCTATGGCTCCAAAACTCCTATATATATCCTTATAGGTGTTTCTGCAGGGGTTACCACACTTTTATTTATAATAGGTTTCCTAGCTTTAATAGATATTATATCAACCGAGGAAATAGGTTTTACATGGGTAGACTTCATGGTCCTCGGAGTTCTATCTGCTATAGGCCCAATAGGATTCTATAATCATCTACAGAATAAAAAGAAGAAAGAAGTGGAGAATCATCTACCTGATTTCCTAAGAGAGATTAGTAGTTCAACTGCTTCTGGTATGACTGTATTTGATGCTATAAACTCTGCTGCTAAAGGAGAACATGGGCAACTTACCCCGGAGTTGAGACGTATGTCTGCTCAACTATCATGGGGTATCTCTGTTAGAGAAGCACTAGACAATTTTGCTAAGAGAATCAATACAGATGCTGTAAAAAGAATGACTGTTACCATAGATAAGGCATTAGAAATCGGTGGTAATACATCCGCGGTATTTGAAGCAGCAGCAAAAGAAATTGATCAAGTAAAAAAAGTTGAACTTCAGAGGAAAACAGAGATGTCTATGTATAGTATTGTTATCTTCATAAGTTTCTTTGTATTTCTAGCTGTTATGCTTATAATTGATAAAACAATCTTCCAAGCCATCTTTGATCTTCAAGCTCAAATGGCAGGTCAATCAATTGGAAATCTAAGGATTGCAAATATAGATCATGATCTTTTGAAATACACCTTCTTCTCTTTTGTGATAGTTCAAAGTATAGGTGGCGGATTACTAGGAGGATTTATGATGGATGGAAGATTATCATCAGGTGTACGATTTGGATTCCTCCTAGTAGCTATATCCTTCATAGTTTTCAAATTCTTCTTCTAAAATATTTTATCGAAAAAGAAGATAGTTTTTTATGAGAAAATATATGTTTTGATAAAACACCGCAAACTGTTTATATACAAAGAGCAACAGAAGAAAAACCGTGGACTGGGATAGCAGAAAACAATCTATAATTAGCAATAACTATGCTGTATCAGAGGTTATAGGTAGTGTACTCCTTCTTCTAATTGCTATCCTAGCATTTTCAGCTGTATATACCTATATTTTTCCGTTACCTGTAGAAGTTGATGAACCACACGTTGAAATAGTTGGTTATGTAGATAGCAATGGTACTGTAATATTAGAACATGTAGGAGGAGAAACTTTAGAATCCTATCGCATAGTTGTTTTTTCCCATAACGGTTCTTTATTAAGCTCCACAGAATACAGTCAACCTTGGAATATTGGAAATATTATTATTCCAACTACTATATCTTTACCTTCAGAGAATGATTCTATAGAGGTGATGGTTTATACTACACTGAGGGATGGAAGTGAAGAATTAATATTCGATGGAATACTACAAGGTAGACCCAATGAAAATAATATCATCGATTCCTCAAACAATGCCTATCTAATCTCCAGTCTTCTAACAGATACTACAGATGAAGATCTAATATGTTTTAACACCACGCAGAATGGTACATCTATAGTTCCTTCCTTCTCACCTTCCACCTACATCTATAAGTGGATTGTAAATGGTCAAAGTATAACTAATCTATTGATGCCTTTTGCTATAAATAGTATAACAACAGCAGAGGATTACTCTGGGAATATGTATCATGGAACTATATATAATGCTACATGGATAGGCAATGGCATTATCAATGGTGCCTATAGTTTTAATTCTAATTCATATATAAGTATACCTTACTGTTTTAGTGGACAATATATAGGTCATCTAACTATTGAAATGTGGGTTAAAACCATTGAACACTCTGGTACAATACTCAGCTTCAATAGAAGTAACTACTTTGAACTATCCATAGTTAATGATCATGTTAGATGGTCTACAACAACTAGTGATATCACTACTGATCTAACTGGTTCAAGGATCGTAACTGATGGAAATTGGCATCTAATTACTGTTACATATAATTCCGATACTGGTAGAGCATCTATTTATGTAGACGGATCTTTAGATGTCTCTCAAATTGTACATAACGCTGGTGAACTACTAGGGTCTCATTCTATCTCATATGGTTATCTAGGTAAAATACTTGGTCCACCTCAAGCCAGTGGCAATATAACTGTGTTTGCAGATAATTTTGAAACAGATAAAGGTTGGACTGTGGAGAATAGTCCTTCTCTAAGTGATGGAAGCTGGGAACGTGGTGTACCAGTGAATAGCGGTAGAGGTGATCCACCAAGTGATTATGATAACTCTGGTAAATGTTATATAACTGATAATCAACTTGGAAACTCAGATGTAGATGATGGTTTAACCTATCTAATCTCTCCAGCTATTGATCTAGAAGGTTATTCAAATGCTATCATAAATTATGCAGTTTGGTATACAAATAATTTCGGATCTAATCCTAATAACGATAATTTCCATATATATATATCGGATGATAATGGTAGTACTTGGCATCTAGTTAACACCATTGGACCAGATACACCTATGCCCTGGAGATGGATTAGATATTCATTCCATGTAGAGGATTTTGTCAATCTGACTAATAGTGTTAGACTACGTTTTGAAGCATCAGATCTAGGTAGACCATCAGTTGTTGAAGCAGGGGTTGATTCCATAGAGGTTATAGGGATATTACCTTCTGTACAACCTACATTTAACGGTATGATAGATGAACTTAGAATATACAACCGCGTGTTATCCGGTGAGCAGATATACCAAGATTTCCTACTGATGAATAGTGGAGATAGCAGTAGAAGTGTTATAGTATCTGATGAACCCCTTCTAGGAGAGACATGGCAATGTATAGTTACACCTGTTAACTCTAATGAAGATGGTCCACCTGTCTCCTCTAATCAAATTACTATAATAAATTATGCGGGGGGATAAAATATTAATAAAATTATAAATATAAAATTAGCTAGCATCGCATTGGTATTCACTCTATTTATCTCTAGTATACTTCTAATCTCTCCATATTATATTGTATCTGCCACTGATACCTATGATGGCAGAGACCTCGCCCTTGCTATATTGGCAAATACATCTACACTTGTTAGTACATCATACTATGATACCGATGATTATGGTAATAGACAGAGTATAATACTTAGTTCACTTGGAACCATGTCTCCAACTAATGGAGATACATTTATTCTATTAAGTACAGGTATAGCAGGAGCTAATCCTGTTACTTCTAATGAAAATAACCCTGGTTCAGAACGTGGAAGCTGGTTCAGAGGTGGACAATTTGGATATCCTAGAGACGAGGTTAAATTAACTATGACACTTCAAGTACCCCCTCATATGCATTACCTCTACTATGATGTACAGTTTTTCAGTGCAGAATATCCAGAGTATGTTGGTAGTAAATATAATGATAGACTCACTATAACTGTATACTCTCCATCAAAGGGTACTTCTTCTTATAGTTTTGATGTAAACAGTGGTTATTTTGTTCTTGATTCTAATGGTATCCCTGGAACAGGTTTTGATGTATTTGCTACCAGCGGTAGCCCCGGTGGAGTTGATTGGATTGATACTACACCTAGAAACCCTGGTGCAGATGCAGGGGCATCTGATCTAATACCTATAGGTGGAGTAACTCATCCTGTTTCACCGCTTGAAGAGATTACAGTAATTATAGATATAAGAGATGCAGGTGATAACCAGTTTGATAGCGCTGCTTTTATAGATAACCTTAGATTTACAGGTTATGCTGAAACAGATATTGTTGCTCGTAAAACAGCTCAGGATTTAAATGGCGGAGATATTAGAAGCAATGATACCATAAAATATAGTATAACAATCAGTAACACTGGCGCAGCAGATCAACAAGATAACCCTGGAAATGAATTTGAAGATATAATACCAGATAACACTACATATATACCTAATTCTCTTACAGCTACAAGCGGTTCAGCTTTATATCTAGAGGATGAAAACAAAATTATATGGAATGGAGGTATACCTGGGGAAAGTAGTGTTTCATTAACCTTCCAGGTTCAAATAAACTCTTCTCTCCCAAATGGAACTATTATATCTAATCAAGGTAGAGTATATTGGGATAGTGATGAAGATGGGATAAATGATGCAGTAGAACTAACGGATGATCCTCATATTGATGACGGTTTAGATCAAGATGGAGATGGAGAAACAGGTGATGATGACCCAACTAATCTAATAGTAACATCTTTTAACACACCTCCCATGGTTATAGAGGATTTCTCTGATGATACAGCTGGTGGAAATGCAACAGCTTATTATCTTGGAAGAAAATGGTTTGAAACAGATAGTAGTACGACAGGTAGTGTATTCCAAGTAGTGTCAAGTTATCACAATAATACTCCACAGGCTTTTAAAACAAAGCTTCGTTCATCTGGAAGTCCAAAATATTGGTATTATTATCCATATGCTTTAGAAGGATTCTTCTCATTTTGGGAGATTAGTTTTAAATGCGGTAATGCAACAGAAGCTTCAGATCTCTATCTAAACTTTACTAATAGCTATGGAAATGTTTTTGCAAGACTGAAATTTGAATATATCAATGATGGAGATCCTCCTCTAAATCATGTATTAGCCTTATACTATTGGAGTTCATCTTCCTGGAATTGGATACAACTTGCTACTGACACAAATGGCTATTTATATAACAACTGGTATAGATTAAAAATAGAGAGACTTGGGTCTGATAATATAAGATACTCTCTCTATAAGCAAGGTGTAGGTCTTGTAGATACTAAGGAAGATAGACCTATCACGCCTTTTACACTTACGCGTTCAGAAGGTTCAACATTCTCTAATCTAGCGTATATAGAATGGCGTACCACTAAAAATCCTGTAGTATGTCCAATTTTTTTCTGGGATGATCATATCCTGGGTTTAACACCTGAAACAGGAGGTTGAATAAAATGGTTAGATCCTTCGATAGAGATCTGTTTATAAAAACTACTGCAGCTATGATCGGAGTGGTTATGATAACTTATTTCCTAGCTGATATAGTTCATCAATCTAAAATTAAAGAGTTAACAACCCAACATAATATAGAAATCGAGTCTATTCAAGATAAAAATAAGAAGTTCACCAGTGGTTTTCTAGAATCTTCAGTAATCCTAGATTCAGCTAGAGAGGATAGAGCATTTGGAAACTACTATTTCGAGTTAGCCTCATTATTTTATAATATCGCTTTATCAGAAAAAAATTCTTCTAGTATATCCTCCTATAAAAATAAGACGATTGATAATTGCAGTGAGGCCATGCCTAAATATTTGATATCTCATATGAATTTTATAAAATCCTCAGAGTTTTTTAATTCCACGATACAATATACAGATAAACCAAACTACATTAAATTACTAAAACTCTATGTTAATCTAACAAAATCTGGTGCAAGATTAACTTTGCTACGATATAACGCCAGTAAATATCTAAAATATCTGGCAGAGAATATAACTATTATAAATGATTCAGCTGTATTATCAGAAAATGCAACAGAGTTAATGGAAATGTTCAATGAAACTATGATCATGTATGGAATTGAACTTAGTAACTTTGAGGAACAAGAACACGAGATAGATGAATATGATATAGAAGGTTTTAGCCCAATACGTGA
>QMTB01000063.1 GCA_003649845.1 Thermoplasmata archaeon
CATTCATACTATAGGAAAAAATGTTTTTTTGTTTAAGTGTTTTGAGAAAAAATTAAATCAAAAATAAAAGAGAGGAGTATCCTCTTTAGAAGAGGATGAGTATTGCAACTATTAGCAAAGCTTTTAGAGTGTAAACTGTGAGCCCAAATACTGATCCATATATCATATGTATTATTCCAGCCAGGGCACCTATCAATGGGAATGCTATGCTAATAGCTGCTCTTAGTGCTCCTCCAAAAACAGTTAGAAAAGCTATTACTATTGGTATGGCTAGTAGACTAGCTAGTTTACCTAAGAGCCCGTGAAGGCATTTGGCTAGGAATAAAACCTTCCCTATGAATTTTGATCCTATCTCTCCTTTTATGCCTTCTATCTTCTCTGTTAATGCTGTTTTATTTGCCTCTTTAACTGCATTGAGTTCTACTGCAGACATTGATGGTAGCATCATTAATGTAAAAACCACCATCAAGCTGCCTAGGAGTATTTTCTTATTCATGATTCTTTGTCACCTCCTTTTTAAATTCCCCCTAAGAAGGGATATTATTAATAGGAAATATCAACACTTTACTTAAAAGTTTCTATAAAATTTATTCTAAAATTATCTATATATAAATTATTATAGGGAATGCATCTCCAAAAACCTCAGATTTTTAGTATGTCGATTCTTTTGAAATCATATGAAATGGTTTAAAAATATTTTTATCATTGGATATCCCCTAGATGAAGGGAAGTTATGTTCTCCTAGTTTTAATTCCTAGGTACCTAGAGATTCAAATTGGTAAAAAATTTAGATATAATTTTAAAAAAGGATACTATGCTTATGTTGGTTCTGCTTTAAATGGTTTAGAACAGCGCATCAATAGACATCTGAGTTCTAATAAAAAATATCATTGGCATATCGATTATCTATTAGATTATGGGCATATAACAGATATATTTTATATGAAGAGTAATAGGAGAGAAGAGTGTAATATAGCATCGATATTTGCCTCTTCTCTACAAGGAATCAAAGGGTTTGGTTGCAGTGATTGCAAATGTTATAGTCATCTATTCTATGGTTCTAGAGATGAAATTCTATCTATTCTAAAAAAATTAGATATGAAACGTTTCTTATAATAAAATGCAAACACTTAAAACATGTGATGCAATAAGAGAATACCGTGAGGATATGGTAGCGGTTGTGTATAGCACCATTGATAATATACAGGATGCGAGGAAGATTGCCCATACCCTCGTTGAGGAACAAATAGTTGCTTGTGTAAACATTATACCATCTATTGAATCTATATATAAATGGAAAGGTAAGGTTGAGACGGATAATGAAGTGATAATCCTCGCTAAAACAGTTGATGATAACGTTAAAAAAACTATTAGAAGAATAAAGGAACTTCACTCTTATGAGATACCTGATATAATTGTATTACCAGTCACCGGTGGATTGAAAGATTATCTAGACTATATAGTTAGAGAGACAGAATGAAACTAGTATCTCTAATATCAAGTGGTATAGATTCACCTGTAGCAACCTATTTGGTATCTAAATATTCAGAGAGAGTTATTCTATTACATGCAGATACAGCTCCTTTCATAGAGAGGGAGGAGAGAACAGTATTTTTAAAATTAGTTGAACAATTGAGAAGGATCATCTCTAAACCTTTGAGCATATATATTGTTCCACATGGTATAGCATTGAAGGTTTTCCAAGAAAATTGTAGTAGAAGATTCACCTGCATACTATGTAAAAGAATGCTTATAAGATATGCAGAATCGATTGCTAGGAAGGAAAATAGCATTGCGATAGTTATGGGTGACTCTCTTGGTCAAGTAGCCTCTCAAACTCTCTATAATATCCAAGTTATAGATGAAGTATCATCTATACCTATACTTAGACCTCTAATTGGTTTTGATAAAGAAGAGATTACTAGGATTGCAAAGAAGATTGGAACATATAGTTATTCTATTGCCCCATTCAAATGCACTGCTACTCCAAAAACTCCTGCTACTAAAGCTTCTCTTGATTTAATTAAGAGAGAGGAAGAGAAGGTTGATATGAAGAGTCTATTAGAAGAGATTCTATCTAAAAAAGAGAAGATAGAGGTATAGGATTCCCTCTATATACCCTAATTTTATTGGAAAACAGTAAGCTTTATAACTGACAGATGTATACTATATCGTGTATATATTAATCATAACTATACAATATCTTGTGCCATGTGATTGATATGCAATGTCCTTATTGTCATTATGGAGAAACAAAGGTTACCGATTCTAGAGATACAGGCATCTATACAATTAGAAGACGACGAGAATGCCTACGATGCCATCGTAGATTTACAACCTATGAACATATCGAGTTAACCCCTATATATGTAATTAAAAAAGATGGGCGTAGAGAGAAGTATGATAAAAACAAGATTAGAATAGGCGTACTGAAAGCTTTAGAGAAAAGACCAGTTAGCAGGGAACAAATAGAGGAGGTGCTAGATAGAATCGAAGAGAAAATACATCGTCTCGGTAGAGAGGAAATCGAGAGTTCTCTAATAGGAGAATACGTTATGGATGCCCTTAGAGAATTAGATCAAGTAGCTTATATTAGATTCGCCTCAGTATATAGAGCCTTTGCAGATATAACATTATTTGAAGAAGAGGTTAGAAAACTAACAAAAGATATTGAGAGAGGGAAAAAATGATAAGGAAGATAATAAAAAGAGACGGTAGAGTAGAAGATTTCAATCCCTTTAGAATAACAAATGCTATATGGAAGGCAGCGCAAGCAGTAGGTGGAAAAGACTATAGAAGAGCCGTAGAATTAACTGAGAAGGTATTGGATCATCTAGAAAAAACATTGAAACCAGGTGAGATACCAACTGTTGAACAAGTACAAGATGTAGTTGAAAAGATACTCATTGAAGAAGGACATGCAAAAACAGCTAAAGCCTATATATTATATAGAAAACAACATCAAGATATCAGGGAGATAGGCGCTCTTCTAAAAGATATAGAGATGGTAGATGGATATCTAAACATGATAGATTGGAAGATCAAAGAAAACAGTAACATGGGTTACTCTCTGCAGGGTTTAAATGTATATGTAACTGAAAATATAATATCTCATTATTGGTTAAATAAGATATATCCTCCGGAGATTGGTGAAGCTCATACCGATGGAGATTTTCATATCCACGATCTTGGAACCCTTGGACCATACTGTGTAGGATGGGATCTAAAAGATTTACTACTAAAAGGATTTCAAGGAGTGTCAGGTAAAATAGAGAGTAAACCCGCTAAACATTTCAGTACAGCTTTAATGCAGATTGTAAACTATCTATATACTTTGCAAGGTGAAGCTGCAGGAGCTCAAGCTTTATCCAACTTCGATACATTTCTAGCACCTTTCATAAGATATGATGGATTGAAATATAATGATGTTAAACAAGAGATACAAACATTTCTATACAATATGAATGTACCTACAAGAGTAGGTTTCCAAAGTCCATTTACCAATATAACCCTAGATTTAACTGTTCCAAGATATCTAGAAGATGAACCTGTTGTAATAGGTGGAGAAATACAAGATACAACACATGGAGAATATCAAAAAGAAATGAATATGATAAACTATGCTTTTGCAGAGATCATGATAGAAGGTGATGCAAGAGGTAGACCCTTCACTTTTCCAATACCAACATATAATATCACAAAAGACTTCGAATGGGATAACAAACTCTTTGAACCACTCTGGAAGATGACAGCGAAATATGGGATACCATATTTCTCAAATTTTATCAACAGTGATATGAAACCAGAAGATGCAAGATCAATGTGCTGCCGTTTGAGATTAGATAACCGTGAACTCCGTAAACGCGGTGGTGGACTTTTTGGAGCCAATCCGAAAACAGGTTCAATAGGAGTAGTGACTATAAACCTACCACGGATAGGATATCTATCTAGAGATGAAGATGAGTTTCTTGAAAAACTTGATCAACTAATGGAATTTGCCAAAGAAAGCTTGATTATAAAAAGAGAGGTTATAGAAAATCTAACCGCCTCAGGGCTTCATCCTTATTCCAGATTCTATCTATCTGATATAAAAGAAACATTTGGAGAATACTGGAAGAATCATTTCTCCACTATAGGAATCATAGGTATGAATGATGCACTACTAAACCTTATGAATATAAGCATTGCTGATCCAGATGGTAAAGCATTTGCAGAAAAAATATTAGATTATATGCGTGATAGACTTGCTGATTTTCAACAGGAAACAGGAGACATATTTAATCTTGAAGCAACACCTGGAGAAGGAGCAAGCTATAGACTAGCAAAATTAGATAAAAAGAGATATCCAGATATAAGAATATATAATCAGGAAAAATATAATGGAAATAGAAGAGAAAAAGTAGAACCATACTATACAAACTCAACACAGCTACCAGTAGGTTATACTACAGACATATTTGAAGCATTAGACCTACAGGATTCCCTTCAAACCAAATACACAGGTGGAACAGTAATGCACATATATGTAGGTGAGAGTAATCCTTCTCCAACTGCAGTAAAGAAACTTGTTAGAATAATAGCAGAAAAATATTCTCTACCATACTATACTATCACACCAACATTCAGCATATGCCCCATCCATGGATACATCTCAGGGGAACACAGGTTTTGTCCAAAATGTCATATAGATGGAAGAAAGATAGAATGCGAGGTTTTCTCTAGAGTTGTTGGATATCTAAGACCTGTTAACCAATGGAATAAAGGAAAACAAAGAGAGTTTCATGATAGAAAAGCCTTTAAACTACCTGAAATCAAAGAGGAAGTGATAGCTGCTATATGAAAATAGGGGGCTTCCAAAAAATCTCTCTACTAGATTATCCTGATAAAATTAGTGCTATAATATGGACTATAGGTTGCAATCTAAAATGTCCTTTCTGCTATAATACACAACTAGTTAATGGAAAAACAGATATTATACCAGAAGAAAAAATTCTTAGTTTCCTAGAAAACAGGGTTGATAAACTAGAGGCAGTAGTTATAACCGGTGGAGAACCTCTGCTGCAGGAGAATATGTATCAGTTTCTCTCTAAGATAAAAAAACTAGGATATCTGATAAAAATTGATACTAATGGAACCTATCCAGATAAATTAGAACAGCTATTAGAAGAAAAACTTATAGATTATGTATCAATGGATATCAAAGCACCTAAAGATAAATACTATCTACTCACGGGTAAACCAGTTGATATATCAAATATAGAAGATTCTATAAGGATAATTAAAAAACTTGCTTCAGACTATGAATTTAAAACAACGATAATTCCTACATTACTTGATAGACAAGATATCTTAGAGATAGCATCTTGGTTAGATGGAGCTAAGAGATACTATCTACAGCAATTCAAAAACAATACACCTTTAATATCAGAGAAACTACAAGATATACAACCTTATTCAAACAATTATCTAGAAAATATAATACAGGATATCAAATCTCATTTTACTATCTGTGAAACCCGTGGAACATAACTATCACTTCACATCATAGAGTATAATCTTGATATCATAGACATAGAGAGTTAGAGTAAAACTAATAATATCTAAATTAATTAAGCGATTCTCCCATCATGGGAGGTTTAACAATGGAATATGAACTCGCTGTTATAGGAGCAGGACCTGCTGGTTTCTCAGCTGGAATATATGCTGGGAGAGCTGGGATAAACACAGTAGTATTTGATAAAGGAAATGGTGGTGGATTAGCAGCTATTGCACCAAATATTGAAAACTATGCTGGATTTGAATCCATAACAGGAGTAGAACTAGTGGAGAAGATGCGAAAGCATGCTGAGAAATACTCTGACCTACATATGTATGAAGAGGTTATATCTATAAAGAAAAATAATAAAGATTTTACTATTGAAACTACTAATGATAAATATAAGGTAGGAGCTGTTCTATTAGCTGTGGGTACAGATCATAGAAAACTAGATGTACCAGGAGAAAAAGAGTTTACCGGTAGAGGAGTAAGCTATTGTGCAACTTGTGATGGATTCTTCTTCAAAGGGAAAAACGTCGCAGTGATAGGCGGTGGTAACACTGCTCTTATAGAATCTATATATCTAAAACAAGTTGGATGTAAAACAGTATATGTTATACATAGAAGAGATAAACTCAGAGCGGAGAAAGCATATGAAGATGAAGCAGTAGAGAAGGGAATACAGATATTATTTAATAAAATTGTTAAGCAGATAAATGGAGATGAACTTGTAAAATCTTTAACATTAAAAGATGCAAAGACCAATGAAGAATTAGAGCTACCAATAGATGGAATCTTTGTTTCTATAGGAGTGATACCTCAAAATGAGCTTGCTAAACAGTTAAAAGTAAAACTTACAGATCAAGGGTATATAATAGTTGATCCACAGATGCGTACAAATATAAGAGGAGTATACGCAGCAGGTGATATAACCGGTGGTTTAAGACAAGTAGTTACAGCAGTTGCAGAAGGAGCGATAGCTGCTCTAAGTTCCACAGAAGTACTTGGTAAAAGCTATCCTTATTAAAAAAATAGTTTTTAGGAGGAGTATCCTCCTATCTTTAAACTTGGATCTCCAAGTAGTACCCATTGTTCAACGGTTTTAGCATGTCCAGCGCCTAGATCATTCATATCAAAGGAGTTAACATAGGTTGTAAGGGTTTGCTGATAAGCTATACCAAGTATATCATTATGTCCCTCTCCATATTGTCTAAAGAATTCTATTGTAATCCAAGAATCTCCACCGCCAATTGTACACACTTTTCCAGGCATACCATAGCCTAGACCCGTATTACCCATACTAGCAATAGCACCACCATTTGGTCTACTAATTAGACGCCAACTAAATGTTTCTGGAACTGGTACACCGTGACACCACATAGATTTCTTTGGTAGATTAAGCTTCGGGAAAAGATACGGCAGAATATCGTATAGACCTAGTATCATAGAAACATTAAATTGACTATTATGACAACCTCCAACTACAGCAATAGGTAGTTTATCACCGTTAGAGAGAGTATCGATAGGCATTAAAGGTAGAGAGGCAAATGGATACCATGGTTTCAATGTTATAACTTGTAATCCTGTTACACTACCATGCTGCCTATTACCAGGTGCACCAGGATAATGGTCAGCCCAAACATTTGGACTACCATGACCAGAAAAGAACAAGAAACCACTTCCTTGATCTATAGCATTTATAACATCATCTTGACCTTTGAATTTACCATTAGAAGTCCATAGTATCTCCTTCTCAAAATCATCTGGCATATAATATAATGCTCCACCACGGTTATATAAAGCCTTCTCACCAGTAGTCCATTCTCCTTCATAATACATCTCAGTATTATTACGCCAATCAGAAAACACTGTTTCACCATTACTATTATTCACCCACACATGTATACTAGTAACATTACCATAAGGCCTGGGGTCATAAGATTTACCTCTAATAGTAAGTACACCTCCGATATAACTAATATTAGCCCAATGATAAAACTCATTACAATATGCTTCCCTCTCACTAGGAGTATACTGGTAGTCGGTATTGCCTAAAGTATTTCCATTGGATACTGATACTATCTCTGCTATAGGTATTGCTGGATAACCATTCTGCAATGCTGGGTTCAGATGATCATCATGATTAAAAGTTAAATTAGTTGGTTTAGTTTTATCAAGAGTTACATGTATCACATCTATAGGACCTTTCTCTCCTTCAGGATTCATACTTTGTGCACATATAGTATACTCCCCATCAGGTAAACCATTGGTATCCCACTTTATATTTAAATCCTGTTGATCTAGGAATCCATCTCCAGAGACCACTATCATCTTCTTAAACCAAGGTTTATCACTAGGAG
>QMTB01000064.1 GCA_003649845.1 Thermoplasmata archaeon
ATACCTACTTATAGCTAAGAAATTAAGAGAAGCATCTCTCTCAACTAGTAGAAAAGAATCACTTGCAATAGATAAAGCAGCGGATGTAATGGAGAGTATGTATACAACACTAGCAGAGAACGCTGGAGAAAACCCATTAGATAAACTTATTTCAACGAGGAAGAAGCTTATAGATGGAAATATCGATATGAAGAATATACTTCCAGCTGGTATATTTCTATCTGAGTTAAAAAGAGCGAAGGAAACAGTTACAAATATATTGAGAATGGATGAGGTTTTAAGCGCTAAGCAACTATTTAAAACAGAAAGCTATGGATTAAGCTCTGGTATTACAATATATACCTCGGAAGGCTGCCCATGGTGTGCTAGAACAAAAGAGTATCTTAGATCAAGAGGAATATCTTTTAGAGAGATAAATGTATCTAGAAACCCAGCTGCTATAAACGATATGATAAGAGTATCAGGTCAAACAGGTACACCTGTAACAGTTATAAAAGGACAAGCAGTAGTTGGATTTGATGTAGAACGATTAAACGCTCTACTCTCATAAAAAAGATTTACTTATAAAGCATTTTAGTATTATCAATATTAGAAAGGAGGATAGATAAAGAAATAATATGATTGTATTTGGACCAGTTCCATCTAGGAGATTAGGTAGAAGCCTAGGTGTAAATAATATACCACCTAAAATCTGCAGTTATTCTTGTATATACTGTCAATTAGGTAGAACCCTTAAAATGCAGATAGATAGAGAAGAATTCTATAAGCCAGTGGAGATATATAGAGGGGTTGAAGAGAAGATAAAAGATTTGGAGAATAGAATAGAAAATATAGATTATATAACCTTTGTACCAGATGGAGAACCAACTTTAGATATAAACCTTGGAGGAGAGATAAATCTTCTCAAATCAATAGGTGTAAGAATAGCTGTAATTACTAATTCCTCTCTAATATGGAGAGAAGATGTTCAAAGAGATCTATTAGAAACTGATTTAGTTTCCCTTAAAATAGATACAGTTGATGGAGAGATATGGAGGAAGATAAATAGACCTCATCCAAATCTTGATATAGAAGATATACTAGATGGGATATACAGATTTAATAGAAGATTTAAAGGTATAGTTTATACAGAAACTATGCTTATAGATGGTGTAAATGATAATGATGATATTCTTAGAGGTACAGCAGATTTTATTTCAAAACTTTCTATAGATAAAAGCTATATCTCTATACCTATTAGACCTCCTGCTGAAATAGAGGTGGATATTCCAAGAGAAGAAAATTTGAATAAAGCATATAACATCTTCAGAGAAAGAGACATCCAGGTTGAATATCTAATTGGATACGAGGGAAATGAATTTACATCTACAGGTGATATAAAAGATGATATACTTTCTATAACCTCTGTACATCCTATTAGAGAAGATGGTATGAGGGAATTAATTAGAAAAAGAGATGGAAAATGGGATGTTATAGAAAAACTGATAGAGGAAGGAGAAATCAAAGAAGTTGTATATAGGGATAAAAAATTCTATATTAGAAATCTACAAAAACGGTGGTAGAGGAAGTTGGATAGCAGAGGAGAGAAGCTTATAGATGCATTCTATAAAGCTATTCTAGGTTTTAGTAATTCTCTATCTATAATACTAGGCATAATATTACTCCTAGGATTATTCAAGGTATATGTTACACATGATATGATTACATCTATCTTTACCGGTGATTTATTTAAAGACACTTTATTAGGTGCAATACTCGGTAGCATACTTACAGGTAATCCAATAACAAGTTATATAATCGGTGGAGAGTTACTTAGAGATAACGTTAGTTTATTCGCTGTAACTTCTTTTATATTATCATGGGTTACAGTAGGATTAGTACAACTCCCAGCTGAGATTTTATTTTTAGGTAAACGTTTCGCTATCACTAGGAATCTACTTAGTTTTCTATTATCCATAGTAATCTCTATATTAACTGTTTTAACCCTTGAGGTGGTAGTTTGAAAAAGAGGGGAGATAAAACATTATACTATGGATTATACTTCTTAGGTTTCGTTATACTACTCTATATTATCTTATATCTATTAAACCCTAATAGTATCTATAAACCTCTTAATGTCTCACTTAATATATTCATTCAGATAATCCCTGTTATAATAATGGTTATAGTGTTAATGGGTTTTTCAAATTATTTTTTGAAACCAAAAATTATTCTAAAATATCTAGGTAGAGAATCAGGTACCAAAGGATGGATTCTAGCTATAGTATTTGGTATAGTAAGCCATGGATCTATATATGTATGGTATCCATTTCTAAAAGATTTACATAAACAAGGTATGAAAACTAGTTTGATAGCAGTATTTCTATATAATAGAGCTATTAAGATACCTCTTCTACCTATAATGATCTTCTATTTTGGTATACCATTTGTTATAGTTTTAATGATATATATGATCCTTGCATCGGTTATAGAGGGTAAAGTTTTAGAGAATATCAATGGAGGTAGTGTAGAAGATGTTTGATGTAATATCTACATTAAATCGTTCTATAATTATAACCTTATTTGTATTTGTAATGATGCTACTAGTAGATTATTTCAATGTTTTAACAGAAGGTAGATTGAGGAGAGCTGTTAGAGGGGATAGATTTAGACAGTATACTGTAGCATCCTTCCTAGGTGCTACACCTGGTTGCCTTGGTGCTTTTATGAATGTTTCTCTATATGTACATGGTCTTCTAACCTTCGGTGCAATACTAGGTGGCATGATTGCTACATCTGGAGATGAAGCTTTTGTTATGCTTACAATGTTTCCAAGAGAGGCTCTAATATTATTTATCCTACTATTTATACTTGGCATCATCGGTGCATGGATTGCAGATAAAATAGCGGGTTTATTTCATTTAAATGTTTGCGAGGAATGTAGATTACAAGTATTACATGATGTGGATAGAAAAAAACCTTTTCAACCATCTATAATATATAAATTCCCAAGGTTTACATTTGCAAGATACATTCTAATACTAATTTTTATAGGTATTATTATATTAGATCTTCTAGGTTTATGGGGTCCTCAAAGTTGGAGTTTAGAAGAACCAGATAGAATCATATTCTTCACTCTTTCTATGATTGCTCTATTTATAATCTTAACATCATCTAAACATTATCTAAGAGAACATATAGTTGCTCATCTAATTAAAAAACATATCTGGCGTGTATTCCTATGGACCTTTTTTGCTCTACTATTTGTAGGAATAGGTTTACAATACTTTAACCTTGAAGGATTTGTCACATCAAATATAGGTTTAATACTTATTATAAGTGCTATCGTTGGTTTAATCCCAGAATCAGGTCCCCATTTAATCTTCGTAACTATGTTCGCAAACGGTATCATACCCTTCTCAGTACTTCTTACAAGTTCTATAGTACAAGATGGACATGGTATGTTACCGTTATTCTCCTATACAATTAGAGATTCTATCCTTATAAAACTCTTCAACCTATTTTTTGGTTTGATCATAGGAGGGATATTTCTATTAATGGGTCTCTAAACCATTATTTTAATTAAATTTTAAAATAAAAATTGATTTTATGATACGATAAAATTTATTAATTTCCTGGTGGATTTCCCAGAGTAATGTTAACTTTCCTATCAGGAAAGTTATAATATAATCTTTGACATAAGTATTTTTATGCTAGATTATCAAGATCCACATATTGAGATTCAGATGAAGTCTTTAAGTCCAAGACTATAGATTAAAATTTTGTGGTAGATCTAAATATGATCTCTATTTAGAATAATAGTTTTCTAAGAATTCTTTGGATTCCATTCTCCTGATATTTTTTATTTTGTCGAAATCCTTATCCTCACTTAGAATAGTTGAGAATCCATTGTTTATCATGCAAGCTGTATGCAATGCATCTCTAGGATCAATATTTGTTTCCTCTAGTACATCAAGCATTTTTATAATACTTGATTCATCAATATTCAACCATTTTATTGGTAGAGATAGTGATGCTCTTGTAATCTTTAGAGCATCTTTTTTACCTATTCTCTTCTTGAGAACCCATATGATCTCATCTATTATTAGATATGATGCCGCGCAACTGATCTTTCTTTCTTCTATTAATTTTATAATATTTCTACATCTCTCCCCTAGTTCATCTTGATTGATAGCAGCGAATATGAAAATATTAGAATCGATATACAATTCTATTCCTCTCCATATCTCTCCTTTAGTGTTTCTTTTATCTCATCTATTGATATCCTAGTTCTACTTTTTCTAGATATTTCATAGAAAATCTTAGAGGCCCTCTCTTTTTTAGATAAAATTATTTTTCCATCTTTGACATCTATAAGTATTTCATCTCCGATATTGAGACCTAGTAGTTCTCGTATTGTTTTTGGTATAACAACCTGGCCTTTAGCAAGTATATTTCTGACAATCATTTTAACCAATAAGTAATCTTATAGTTAAACTATATAATTAAACTTTTTGGTTTTTTCACCTCCTCATTTATACGAGATTAATAGAATGTCTAGTCTCTCTATGATTTTCTATATGATACTAGAGGCTTATAAACTAAGATGTCTTTAGTGAAAAGAATTATAAATACGAGATTTATTTCCTCTAATCCTTAACATAGTTCAGAGGTTGTGACTCATGTCAAGAAAACCAGGCAGAATGTACAGATATATAAAAGGGCAGATCTCCACTCGGAAAGAATACATGGGTGGTATTCCAAATCCTAGGATAACCCAGTTTGTATTGGGAAATAAAAAAGGTGTCTTCCCAATAAGATTATCTCTAGTGTTATCAGAGAAATGCCAGGTTAGACATAATGCATTAGAAGCGGCTCGTATTGTAGCTAATAGAACAATGGAGAAGAAAGTAGGCTCAGCTAATTATCTGATGAGAGTAAGGGTGTATCCACATGCTGTTCTAAGAGAGAATAAACAAGCAACAGGTGCAGGTGCTGATAGAGTATCACAGGGTATGAGGGCATCTTATGGTAAAATTGTTTCAATCGCTGCAGTGGTAAAACCAAATCAGTCTGTTATAGATATTGAAACCTTTCCGCAATATATAGAGCAGGCAAAAGCAGCTCTTAGAAAAGCAGGTATGAAGCTACCCTCTCCCCATAGAATATTACAAACCAATCTAACCTAGAGATATTTTATCAACCATGGATATAAAACGATAAACAATATGAAAATAGAGATTGTAAGAGATATATTTTTAACAATCTTCTCTCTCCTCTCTTCTGATAAATTTCCTCCTATCTTTTGAATTGTAACCCTTATGATATCTGTAAATAGAAAACCTCCATCTAACGGTATCATAGGTAAAACATTAAATAATGCTACGACTAGATCTAGCCAGAATATCCAATATAGAGTATTTACTATACCCCAGAATAAACCTACTGGTAAAACACTAAGGGGACCAGTTATAATATAAGACTGAGTATATGGATATACAATAGGGTTATAACCCATAAAATAACCTAAAAAGGGAAGGGAATACAATAATAGGAATCCATTTGAAGTAAAAGGATGTTTCAATACATTTATAAAACCATTAACATATATATTGAAACCTACTCCAAGGAAACTTTTATTTATATCAGAAACATTTTTTGTAAACAGGTATTTACTAGCAGCGGTTATATTACTATTATAAGGTCTTCCATTCTGGTAGTATGTTATAGGAATAGTTTGATTGACCCTTACATTTTCCATAACCTTGATGAAATCAGATACATTTTTAACAGGTGTATTATTTAGAGATGTAACCACTGAAGCTGTTTTTAGATTAATCTCATCAGCAGGACTATTATCTACGACATATAGTATATGTACACCTTCGATAGGTTGAACTGCTGATATAAAAACAAAGGAGAATAAAAGTATAGTTATAAAAGCTATAATAAAATTTGCAGTTGGGCCAGCTGCATATATACGCATACGTTTTATAGGCTCGGTTTCTCTAAGTTGATCTTCATCTGGTTCAGCAAAGGCTCCAAGAGGTATAATTAGATACAATAAACCAAGGGATTTAAGTTTTAATCTATGGGCACATGTAAGTATCCCATGGGAAAACTCATGTGCTACTACAGCAATTATCAAAGCAATGACGATGTATAATAGATAATTTAAAGGTAAAATAGGATTAAGCCCTGGTATAACCAATCCAAATTCTATACCTGGTAGATTCTTCTGTTGCTCTGGAGTCCAATTCATAACAGTCCAAGTATTCTCAAATAATAGCATCAAAACTAATATCATCATTGTTATACACAGTATTATACCAGCTGTTCCAATATGTTTCCATAGTTTCTCTCTACGAGCAATCCTTTTAAGTAGATTAACTCCTTTTTTCGTTCTGAGAAGCAAAGCTGGGCCATAAAAAGATATACCATATTTTTTAAATAAACCTCTTCTCTCAAATATTAATGCTAATACACCATATATAGTTACTAGGAATAATAGGATCAGTAATCCTTCTATTATGCTCATACTACTCCATTTTATATATTACAAGACCTGATAACATTTTAGGTAGGAAATACGTTGACTTCTGAGGCATATGTTCACCTGCTTCTGCTACTGCTTTTAACTCCTCTATCCTAGTAGGATTCATGAGGAACGATAGATCATATTCTCCGTTATCAACTACTCTAATAGCCTCCTCATCATCTCTAGTATACTTCACATGTTCCTCTAATATATCTGGTGTTATACCCATTATATTCTCTATTATAATTTTATGAAGAATAGAAACATCAAGTGTCCTCCAAGTTTTAGATCTATCAGATGCAAATTTATCCATAATTTTTTCATCCTTCAATATTAAAAGATAATATTTATCCCTGGTATATAAGATAAATCTATGTCCTTTACCTTCTAGTTTCTCTTTTAAAACCTTGATATCTACTTTTGATTTATATTCTTCAACATCAAAATATTCTCTAACCTCTTCTATAAGTTTATCTATTGGTATAGATGATTTAATCAATCTATGAGTTGGTAGTATAGCTAATCCTTCATCTAACATATTTGCTAGTATAACCATTCTATAATCATAGGGTCCGTTTTTACCAGTTTTTTGCTTCATCTCCTCAGCGTAATCTACAGCTGTTTGATACCTATGATGACCATCAGCAATAAACAAGATTTTATCCTTCAACCAATCTTGTATATCTCTAATAGTTTCTTCATCATCTAGAATCCATAGTTTATGAGTAAAAGAATCATATCCTTTAACACTTATAAGAGGTGTATTTATACCTCTATCAATGATATTTTGAATGAAATCTTCTTCATCGATATATAATAACTGTATAGGTTCAAGGTTTGCTTTACAAGCTCTTAGAAGATTCAAACGATCTTCTTTTGGTTTAGATAATGTTTTCTCATGGGCTTTAATAGTTTTATATGTTGGATCAAGTTTCAATAGAATGAAAAACCCTTTCATCATCTTCTTTTGATTTCCAATAGTATATTCTATCCTATAAGGATAGATAGCTGGTTTATTAGTTTGAATTAAAATATTCTTTTTAATCCATTCTTCAAAATCCTTTTTAGCTCTAGTATACCTATTATTCTCATCTGTATCATCAGGATACTGTTTACCTAGAATCAACCTAACAAAATTATAAAGATGTTTCTCATATAACTCACCCTGCATATCAGGAGAAATTATATCATAAGGTGGAGACATCACATCATCTAAACTTCCTATCTTCTCCTTATTATATATAAATCCTCTAAAGGGTGACACTTCTACCATAACTAAAACC
>QMTB01000065.1 GCA_003649845.1 Thermoplasmata archaeon
CTATAAAATGGATTTTTATCTGAAACTTGTTTTTTACTTGCCTTTCTAAAAGCATAGTCTAATAGTTCCTCTGCGGTTAATACACTCATATTTAAAAAAAGATTTATCTTATAGTAGTAGATTAAGATATTGGTTCCATTGAAAATATTTTGGGAGAGGTAAGATATGAAACCCTATCTAATACAAGTGTTGAAAGAGCTTGCACTTCTAGGAGCTATAAATAATAGAGTAGAGATTTCATCAGGGGAACTCGCTGCTCAAATTAAAACAAGTCAGCAAACAGCCTCTAGATATCTATTGGAACTGGATGAAATGGGTCTAATTGGAAGAGAATTAGGAGTGAAAAAACAAATGATACGTATAACAGAGGAGGGAGCAAATGTATTAAGAGATGAATATACACAATATCAACGGATATTTGAATTACCAGAGAAGATATATTTAAGTGGCGTAGTAACCTCTGGCATGGGAGAAGGTAGATATTATATTGAACAGAAGGGATATAAAA
Organism: Thermoplasmata archaeon; assembly: GCA_003649845.1. GTDB lineage: Archaea > Thermoplasmatota > E2 > DHVEG-1 > DHVEG-1 > B44-G15. The sequence continues at coordinate 509 of QMTB01000065.1, forward strand.
TACAGTTTAAAGAGAAATTAGGTTTTATACCATATCCGGGTACGCTTAATATCGAAATTAAACCTGTTGATAGAAATAAGATTCGTTTATTGAAAAAAACGGATGTAATTAGAATAAATTCTTTTAAATCAGGTGATAGAACCTTTGGAGAAGTCAGATGTTTTCCAGCTACTATAAATGATGTTGAATGTGTACTAGTACTACCTGCTAGAGGACACTATTCTACGGTATTAGAATTTATATCTCCTGTTTCTCTAAGAGAGAAATTAAATCTTAAGGATGGAGATAATATTAACATAACAGTTTCCCTGCCAAGAGAGGGGGAAAGATGTTATGAAGAATAAAGAGATCGCTGAGATGTTCTTTACTATAGCAGATTTATTAGATATTAAAGGTGAAATTCCTTTTAAAACAAGAGCTTATAGAATAGCAGCGCAAACTATTGCTGATTTAGACGAAGATATAGAGAAACTCGTTAGAGAAAAGAAACTGGAAGAACTACCTGGTATTGGTAAAGCTATTGCAAAAAAGATAACAGAGTATGTAGAAACAGGTAGCCTAGAGTTTTACGAGAAACTTAAGAAAGAGATACCAGTAGGTATACTAGAATTATTAGAGATACCAAGCTTAGGACCAAAGAAAGTAGCGACATTATACAATAAACTAGGTATTAAAACCATTGAGGAGTTAAAGAAAGCTTGTGAAGAAGGTAAACTTAGGGATCTAGAGGGATTCGGTGAAATTACAGAGCGAAATATACTTAGAGGTATAAAATTAAAAGAGAAAACACAGGGTAGATTCCTACTTAATTTAGCTTATGAGAATGGCATGAGGTATATTGATTTTCTAAAGCAACTATCTAGCATAGATAAGATTAGTATAGCCGGTAGTTTGAGAAGGATGAAGGAAACAATTGGAGATATAGATATATTAGTTTCATCAAAAAATCCAGAGGAGGTTATGAACCATTTTGTGGAATATCCCCAGGTTAAACAGATTTTAGTTAAAGGTAAAACAAAAACTAGTGTAATATTGGAAGATGGAATACAAGTAGATTTAAGAGTAGTAGAAGAGAGAAGTTTTGGAGCGGCTCTTCAATATTTTACAGGCTCTAAAGAACATAATGTAAATCTGAGAGGTATAGCTATAAAATTGGGTTTTAAACTAAATGAATATGGTTTATTTGAGAAGGATAACGATAGATATATAGCTGGTAGAACAGAAGAAGAGGTTTATAGGAAACTGGGTTTACCATATATACCTCCTGAGCTTAGGGAGAATAGAGGGGAGATAGAAGCTGGTTTAGAAAACAATCTACCAGATATAATAGGATATGATGATATAAAAGGAGATCTGCATGTACATTCTATCTGGAGTGATGGAGTAAATAGTATTGAAGACATCGCTCTTGAGGCTAAGGAGATAGGTTATGAGTATATCGGTATATCTGATCATTCTCAGTCTCTACATATCGCTAGAGGTCTCTCAGAGAAACAGGTTTCAGAGAAGATAGATGAAATCAGAAAACTGGATGATAAAATAGATGGTATAGGTATATTATGTGGAACAGAATGTGATATAAAACAAGATGGTTCCCTTGATTATCCTAATAGTGTACTTAAAAAGTTTGATTTTGTAATAGCTGGTATACATATAGGTTTTAAGATGTCTCGTGAGGAGGCTACTAATCGTACTATTAAAGCTATGGAGAATGAATATGTAACTATAGTAGCTCATCCAACTGGTAGGCTTATAGGTAGAAGAGAGTCTTTTGATTTAGATATGGATAAGATATTTGAAAAAGCAGTTGAAACAGATACATATCTTGAGATAAACGCTTTTCCAGATAGACTTGATCTCAATGATGTAAACTGTAAAAAAGGAAAAGAATATGGTGTTAAATTTGTTATAAACACTGATGCTCATTCGATAAATCATCTACCATATATGAAATACGGTGTAGCTACTGCTCGTAGAGGATGGCTTGAGAGAAAAGATGTTATAAATACTATGTCTTTAAAGGATTTAAAGAAGGTGATTCAATGATGCAGAGGGAGGAAGTAAAAAAAAGGATAGAAGAACTTAGAAAGGAGATTAGACACCATGATTATCTATACTATGTTTTGAATAAACCAGAGATTTCAGATGCAGAGTATGATAGATTAATGGAGGAATTGAAGAGGTTAGAAGAAGCATATCCAGAGTTTATAACACCTGATTCTCCCACTCAAAGAGTAGGAGGATATCCTGCTGAGGAGTTTAAAACCGTTAGACATACTAAACCTATGCTCAGCCTTGACAGTGCTTTTACAGAGGAGGATATTAGAAGATTTGATGAGAGAGTAAAAAGAGAACTTGGAGAAGAGAATATAGAGTATGTAGCAGAACCAAAACTAGATGGATTATCAGTAGAATTGGTATATGAAAATGGTGTGTTTACTAGAGGTTCCACTAGGGGAGATGGAATAAACGGTGAAGATGTAACAGAGAATCTTAAAACCATTAAATCTGTCCCACTGAGATTAAGAGAACCCTATCCTAGTATGCTTGCAGTGAGAGGAGAAGTTATAATGCATATAGATGCTTTTGAGAAACTCAATAAACAAATGATAGAGAGAGGAGAAGAACCTCTTGCTAACCCTAGGAATGCTGCTGCTGGTTCATTACGTAGATTGGATCCTAGAGAAACAGCGGAGAGGCCACTTGATATATTTTTCTATGAAATCCTATCTATAGAAGGTGTAAGTATAAAAACACAATGGGAGGTGTTAAATCATCTTAAAAAATGGGGTTTAAAGGTTAACCCTATTATTAGAAAATGTAGTTGTATAGAAGATGCTATTAGATATCATGAGGAGATGACTGAGAAGAGAGATAGTTTATCCTATGAGATAGATGGAGTTGTTATAAAAGTAGATCGTCTAGATTATCAGGAGAAACTAGGGGTGAAAGCTAGGTCTCCTAGGTGGGCTATTGCATATAAGTTTCCACCTAGAGAAGAGGAAACAGAGATAATAGATATAGTTGTACAAGTCGGTAGAACAGGTGCACTTACACCTATTGCTCTTCTTAAACCAGTTGATGTAACAGGTGTAACTGTATCTAGAGCTACTCTACATAACCAGGATTTCATCGATCAGATGGATGTTAGAATAGGAGATAAGGTTAAGATCGCTAGAGCAGGAGATGTTATACCAGAAGTTGTAAAGGTTATAAAAGAAACTAGAACAGGTAAAGAGAAGAAATTTCATATACCTTCAACTTGTCCAGTTTGTGGTTCTAAAGTTATAAAAGATGGAGCATTCTATAGATGCACAGGTGGGTTATCTTGTCCATCTCAACTTAAGAGGAGTATAGGCCATTATGCATCTAAAGGTGCAATGGATATAGAAGGTCTTGGTAGAAAAAATGTTGATCTACTAGTAGACAATGGTTTGATAAAAAGAGTTAGCGATATCTATACTATAAAAAAAGAGGATCTACTTAAACTCCCTCGGTTCGCTGATAAATCAGCTGATAATCTATTAAAAGGTATAGAAGAGAGTAAAAATAGAGATCTAGGTAGATTCATCTATGCTTTAGGTATACCAAATGTTGGAGAACATATGGCTAGATTACTTGCACAGCATTTTAAAACATTAGATGCTCTAATGAATGCTAGAGAAGAGGATTTATTAAATATAAGAGAAGTTGGACCGGAGACAGCAGAGAGTATAATATCTTTCTTTAAAGAGAAAAGAAATAGAGAAGAGATTGAAAGGATGAAAAAACTAGGAGTGAAAGCTACGTTTATGAGAGAGGAAAAGAAAAAAGGTGTACTTGAAGGTAAAACCTTTGTTTTTACAGGTGCACTTAAAGAATTTAGTAGAGATGAAGCAAAAAGAATAGTAGAAGAATTAGGTGGTAGAGCAGCTAGTAGCGTTAGTAGAAATGTTGACTATGTTGTAGTAGGAGAGAAACCCGGTTCGAAATATGAGAAGGCAGAGAAATTAGGTTTAAAAATTATATCTGAAGAAGAATTCAAGAAACTAATAGAAGGGAGAGGATAGAAATGGATTGTAGAGTAGAGAAAAACCAGAAGAGTTGTAACTGTAGTTATACCTATTGCGATAAAAAAGGTATATGCTGCGAATGCCTCAGGTATCATCTAAGTCAAGGTGAATTCCCAGCTTGTTTCTTTCCAGAGGACATAGAGAAAACATATGATAGATCTATAGAGAAATTCATAGAGGTTTACCAAGAGAGAGGAAGATGGTGGTAGAAGAACTATAATTTCTCTGTAATATCTACTGGTGTACATCTATATGATTTGTTTATACATCTTTTAATATTATAGATCTAACTTAGTTTTAATTAGTTTTAAAATTACCTTCTTTTGTATTTAAATTCATCTGATAGATTTATTGGGGTCACAATGCCTTCCACTATTAGATATAGCCCCATAGAAATCTCCTTATAAGCTAATTTATCTATAGTTCTTGTTCCAATAGCAGCTTTATCTAAACATCCTCAATCTACATATATAATATTTCATTATATTTATAAAAAATCCATTGTAATTGGAATTTTGGAATTTAATTATTTCAAATGATTCTTCATTTAGTTAAATGGCATTATGAAACCTTTATTTTTTATACCAAAAGAACGATATCGGTTTTAATCAGGTGGTTGATATGAAAGGTTATGCAGGGAAAATATTAAGGGTTAATCTCACGAATGAGAAGATTAAGGTTGAACAACTGGATGAAAAGGAAGTTACGCTATTTCTTGGTGGTCTCGCATTAGCAGCATATAGACTGTATAAGGAGGTAAAAGGTGGCATTGATCCTTTAGGTAAGGATAATAAGCTTATATTCTCCCCTGGTTTACTTGTTGGAACAGGTTTACCTACTCTATCTAAAAGTACCTTTGTATTTAAATCACCTTTAACAGGTGGTTTTGGTAGAGCTGTAGCCGGAGCGAAGATGGGTATAGCTTTAAAGAAAGCTGGTTATGATCTACTTATAATTGAAGGTAGAAGTGAGAAACCTGTGTTTTTGAGGGTAAATGATGGAGATGTTTCAATAGAAGATGCTAGTGAGCTATGGGGTAAGAATGCTATTGAAACACAGGATATACTCAAGGATAGGTATGGTAAATGTAATACTGCAGCTATAGGACCTGCAGGAGAAAATCTGAGTTTCATATCTTGCATAGATTTAGAGGAGAGGCAAGCGGCTCGAGGTGGACCTGGTGCTGTTATGGGTTCTAAGAATCTTAAAGCTATAGCTGTAACAGGTACAGGTTCAATTGAATATTTCAGCTTAGATGATCTAAAGAAGACAATAAACTATTGGATTAAGATCATAAAGGATCATCCTGCAACAAAGGTTGATATGGATTATGGTACAGGGGAATTCTACGCATGGATGAATAAGGAGAGAGGTACATTTCCAGCTAGAAACTGGCAATGGGGTTATTTCCATACTGCTTTTGATGGAGATAAACAAAGCGGTATAGACCCATACAACTGGGTTCCAAAGATGAGAGTTGGTAGAAATCCTTGTCCAAATTGTACGAAACCTTGTTCTCAGGTTGTTGAATTAAAGAAGTATTCTCCAGGTACGAAGGTTGATGGACCAGAGTATGAAACCATCTATTCTCTTGGAGGAGAATTAGAGATAGATGATCCAGAGGGTGTAGCTTATCTCAATTATCTATGTGATATCTATGGTTTAGATACGATATCTGCTGGTGTAACTATAGGATGGGCTATGGAGGCATATGAGAGGGGTTTGATTACTAAGAAGGATACAGATGGATTAGAGTTGAAATTTGGTGATATAGAAGTAGCTGCAGAGGTATTAAAGAAAATGGCATATAGAGAGGGAAAACTAGGTAGACTACTAGCTGATGGAAGTAGAGAAGCTTCAAGGAGACTTGGTAAAGACTCTGATAGATTTGCTATACATGTTAAAGGATTAGAGCTACCAGCATATGATGTTAGAGGTATAAAGGGAATGGCTTTAGCAATTGCAGTATCCTATAGAGGAGCATGTCATCTAACAGCAGGTATATATGGAACAGAGTTAGTTGGATCCTGGTGGAAGTTTTCAAATATCGATCGTTTATCTTTTGAAAATAAAGGATTTGAAGTTAAACTCCATGAAGATCTAATGCAGCTTTATGATACTCTTGGGGCATGTAAGTTTTCTAGGCATATGTTTTTCCTAGAAGGTTTTCCTGAGATGATTTATCATGCTACAGGTTTTGAGATGGATCATTCCCAGATTTTAACTATTGGAGAGAGAGCATATAATATAGCAAGAGCATTCAATGCAAGAGAAGGAATGGATAGGAAAGATGATACTTTACCATGGCGTGTGCTATATGAGCCTATACCTAAAGGCGTATCTGAAGGAAGTCATGTACCACCTAGAGAATTAGAACATATGCTTGATGAATACTATCAAGCTAGAGGATGGAGTATAAATGGGATACCAACTAAAACAAAATTATTCTCACTAGATTTAAATGACATAGCAGAGGAAGTTGGAGCTTAAATATTCGAGAAAAAATTACTGGAAATCACTCTTCTTCTTTATCTATTTTAAAATGTAGTTCTACTTCTTTAACATCATCCACGCCTCTAAGTGATTTAATCATTCCAGTTACTGTTTGTATTATAAAATCCTTAGGAAATCTACCTAATGGAATTTTTTTACCATTAACTTTTAACTCTAAGAAATCAGCCATATATTTTTCCTCCGATATCTTATCTACTATTAGTTTAAGGATTTTTTCTTTATCACCATTATAGGTTAAAACAGTGTTTTCTCTAATGGGGATATCTCCAAAACGGATCTTCTCAGTTGATATATCGTTTACCCCTTCAACAAGTATGACATCTATATCATTTAGATAAATAATATGGTTCAATATGGAGGATAGATCTTCTCTATACTTTAAAATGAAAGTTGTTTCAGTTGTTGAAGATAGAGAGATAATCTTTGCACCTTTCTCACTATATCTCCAGGTATCTTTACCTTCTTTATCAATAGATACAGATTTATCTGTTATTTTAACTGCTGCAACCTTAAAATCTCTTTTAGTCAATTCTTCAATTAGATATTCTATAACTGCTGTTTTACCAGTATTGGAATAACCATAGAAACCTATAATGGTTGCCATCAAGATTAATTAATCAAGATTGAGTTAAATATTGGTTTCTATTTCTCAATTGTATTATATCGAAATCATAGCGACTCTCGACTAGGTAACATTTTGATTCAGTTAAAATAGAAATAAAG
>QMTB01000066.1 GCA_003649845.1 Thermoplasmata archaeon
ATCTATAAAACCTTCTTCAGTAGTTGAACAAGATATTATTTTAACATTTTCTCCATATTTCTTATCGCATTTGGTTTCTTCTGCTGTTATAATTAGAGTTTCAATTTCTCCTTTAACTGCTAAAGCATCTATTGGAGTTCGACAATGCGTATCTAGTATTATCCTAGTTGGTTGTTTAGGTTTCTCTACATATTTTTCTTTTACTGTAAGCTTAGGGTTATCATTTAAAACTGTTTCTATTCCAACTAATATAGCATCACAACTATTTCTCAATCTATGTACTCTAGCTATATCTTCTTCACTTGATATTCTAAACTGTTTCCTACTCGGAAGAGATATTTTTCCATCAGCAGACATAGCACAGTTTACTATAATATAAGGTCGGTTCATATTCATCCAGGGTATAATGGGCAATCTTTTCTATCCTCTGGGCATATACCTAATCGTTTACATGCAGGACCAGCGTTTTTAAAGATGATAGGCGCCTCTTTCTTTACAAGTGCAAGCATCTTATAGGCTAGTTTTCTAATCTCCCATTGAGCTTGGAGACAGCATCTTAGATCAAAGAAGTTTAGTAGAGAACGAGCATTCATTGTGACAATTATATTACTATAAGTTGCATTTGGTAGAACATATCTAGCATCCTCTGTTGGTATACCAAACTCCAGTAACTCATTATAATACTCCCATATTTTATTCATAATTTCATCATATTTCTCTTTAGCTTTTTTGTCTTTAGCGATGGTTGGTGGAGTAATATAACTAGGTTTATCTATGGAGACATACCTCTGACTCTGTTGTGCATAACTAGCTATTCTATGTCTAACTAGTTGATGGGTTAGAGATCTACTTACACCGCTAATTGCAAAGGTGAAAGATGCATGTTCTATTACACTTGTATGTCCCCTATGCATAATTTCTTCTAATATAGCTTTTAATTCTTTATCAGAGGATTTCTCTACCTCCTCTGGTGTAGCAGAAGTATGTGTAAGTTTAGCTGCTATAGCTGAGATACGTTCAGGTTGAGGTGTGAAACTAATGAGTTTTACATTCATTATCTTCAGGTAAATATAGAGCTATTTAATAACATTTTTAACTCACTATTAAACCTATGGGTCTTCTTTTATTTTCTCCATTATCCTGGTTCCTATTTTTTCTATAGAATAGGCTTTAGGAAACCGAGGTGTTAAATTAAAACCATAAACTTTTAAAAACCTATAAAATTACCATGAGCGAGAAATTGAAGGATTTAAGGGGAGATAAAACATGCTCGCGTTTGTCGTCACCTCACTGGTTTGCTTCCTAACCTATCTGTTTTTAACAACAGGTAGTGGATCTATAGCAGGACTTTGGAGTATAGAAGAAATACTGTTAGGGTTATTGTTGTCATTATTCGCAGGTTTCATATCTCAAAATATATTTATCAAGGATAGCTATAGAATGGCTAATCCTAAAAGATGGTTATTATTCCTTGTATATCTATTTGGACCTTTCTTCATTGGGATGGCTAAAGCAAATTTTGATGTGGCATATAGGGTTATAACTGGCAAAATTAATCCTGGTATCGTGAGAATATCGCCTGGTATTAAAACGGATCTAGGTATAACTATGCTTGCAAACTCTATAACTCTAACACCAGGTACTTTAAGTGTTGATGTTGATGAGAAAACAAATGATCTATATGTACATTGGATTAATGTGAAAGAGGAAGCTTTGAAGAAGAAACCGGTTGATGAAAGATATATCTGCGGTAGTTTCCCAAAATGGGTGAGGAGGATTGCTGAATGATAGAAATTGGAATGGAGTATCTAACGATACTATTGCTATTATTCATAACAATTATACTAGCAGGAATTAGAATCATTAAAGGACCTACAACTCCTGATAGAGTAGTTGGTTTAGATACAGTTAATACTGTTGTTATAGTTGGAATGGTAATCTTTGGAGCAGCCTATAGAGAGGTAATCTATATTGACGTAGCTATTGTATATGCATTATTATCTTTTATATCAACATTATTTATCGCTAAATATCTAGAAGGAGGTAGATTCTAAATGATTGCAACCTATATCATATATCTATTCATGGGTATAGGTATATTTTTTATGTTACTAGGTGGCATAGGGTTAATTCGTTTCCCAGATGTTTATACTAGACTCCATGCTGGTACTAAATGCACTACTTTTGGTTCTATATTTCTAACTCTCTCTGTTGTAATACTCGGTTTAAAAACTTGGTATCTAGGCGATGTAAATGGCTCGGTTTTAGCGATTCATACCATTATAGCATTAGCAGCTATACTTATAACTAATCCAACTGGTGCCCATGCTATCGCGAGAGCAGCTCATAGGAGTGGTGTTAAACCTGTAAATGCAGTTGTAGATGATTTAGAGAAGGAGGAGAAAAAGAAATGATTATAGAGCTATTACATATCATAATACCTATTCTTATAGTGGCAACATCACTAGTAGCTGTTCTACTTAGAGATCTAATGGCATCTGCCATATCTTTAGCAGCTATGAGTTTGCTTCTCTCATTAGAATTTTATATCCTCCAAGCTCCTGATGTTGCTATTGCAGAGGCTGGAGTAGGAGCATGTCTAACAACAGCTATCCTTGTATTAGCGATTAAAGCCACAGCTCGTATGGAGGAGGAATCATAAATGGAAGGTAGAATGCTAGTAGCAGCAGGTAGTTTAACCATTGTATCTATATTTCTAATATTTGGTGCTTTACTTATACATCCCTTTGGTGTTCCAAATGCCTATAAAATGGATCAATATATAATTGACCACACTCAAAATGAGAGTGGAGCAAATAATGGAGTAACAGCTGTAGTATTTGATTATAGAGGTTTTGATACACTAGGAGAGGCAACTGTTTTATTCACTGCTGTAGCAGGTGTAATACTAGTTTTCAGGAGGGTGAAGAAAGAATGATGTCTAAGATTGTTAAAACCATTGCAGGTATCTCTTTTCCCTTTATAACAATCTATGGACTTTATGTTATAGCTCATGGTCATCTAACACCAGGAGGAGGTTTTCAAGGAGGAGCGATTGTTGCATCTGGATTGATATTATTATTAGTTGCCTATGGAACAGATTGGATTATAGAGAAGATTAAAGAAAGTCATCTCTCTATACTTGAAAGTCTGGGTGCACTAGGTTTTATCGGTGTTGCATTTCTAGGGCTAATATTTGGAGGAATGTTTTTTACAAACTTTATAGCTGGTACTTCAATGCTCTTTGGTGGTATACCAACTTCTACTGCTGCCAATATTAATACAGGTGGAACTCTACCTCTTATGAATTTTGCTGTTGGATTAAAAGTAATTGCAGGTTTATTTGCAATTGTACTCGTAATGGCTTATGCTATATCTAAGGAGGAAGGTGAATAAGATGATTGCAAATATACCTTTCCTAGCGGTTATGGCTATGATAATAATAGGTTTAGCAACAGTAGTCTTTAAGAGGAATTTAATTAAAATGGTTATAGGTGTAAGCATAATTGAGAGTGGAGTGAATCTTTTTCTTATAACCCTTGGTTATAGAGAACATAGTGTTGCACCTATCTATACTGCTAGCCCCGGTGGTATCATGTCCTATCCTGTTCCACAAGCTTTAACACTAACTAGTATTGTCATAGGTGTAGCAGTACTTGCCTTAATGCTATCACTGGTAATATACATTTATAGGCATTATAAAACACTTGATATTAGAAAACTTGGAGGAGGGGAAGAATGAACATACTAGATATATTATTACAGCAATCTCCAGCTTTAATAGTAGCTACACCCCTACTTGGAGCTTTTCTAACTCCCCTTATAGGTAAACTAGGTTATAATGTTAGAAATATCTTCATAATAATTATATTAGCTGTAACTGCTTTCCTAGTTTTCCTACTCGCCTCGGATGTATTTTCTGGTAATATACATACCTATGTATTTGGAGGTACAACTTCAACAGTTTTATCTAACACTGTTATACGCATATTGTTTGAAGTAGATGGATTAAGTATATTCATGGCTATTATAACAGTTATACTTTCTCTTGCAGCTGTAATATATTCGTGGGCTTTTATGAGAGAGGAAACAGGTCAAGATAAATATTACACTCTACTCTTATTAATGACAACTGGTATGTTTGGAATGGTTTTAACTGGTGATCTCTTCAACTTCTTTGTATTCCTAGAGATTACATCCATTGCTTCTTGTGCTTTGATAGCATTCTGGACGCATAAAGCAAAAGCAGTGGAAGCAGCTTTTAACTATATGGTTATCAGTACTATTGGAGCACTATTTGTATTGTTATCTATAGCTTTCCTCTATGGTAAATATGATGCTCTCAATATAGCTAAATTGGCTTCTAGGATTACGCCTGTTAGCTTCTCTTTTATAGATAAACTCTCTCTTATACTACTACTAGCTGCTCTTACTATGAAAGCAGGTATAGCACCTATGCATATGTGGCTGCCAGATGCATATGGTAGAGCACCAGCTTCTATATCTATTATACTAGTTGGGGCTACACAGGCAAGCCTATATGGAGTATTTAGAATATGTTTCACTTTATATGGGAATGTAATTCAGATACCAGAGGTATCTCTAGGTTGGATTATGGTTATACTAGGTTTAATCACCATGCTTATAGGAGTTTTTATGGCGATGATTCAAATAGATTTCAAAAAGTTAATAGCCTATGGCGCTCTTGCAGAATTAGGTTACATGTTCCTAGGAGTAGGAACAGGTTTAACGATTCTTTCAAATCCACAACTTAGTCTTGCATCTAATTCCTTTGCATTACAAGCTATGAAAGGAGGTATATTCCATATAATTAATGACGCTCTTGATGTAGGATTACTATTCTTAGTGGCAGGAGCTGTATACTATGCTACAAAGGAATCTTCTCTAAATAATCTAGGAGGTATAGCTAGAAATATGAAATATACTACAGTATTCTTCCTCATAGGTTTACTAGCGGTTTCCGGTATACCTCCTATGAATGGTTTTGCTTCTAAACTATTAATCTATGAATCAGTTTATCAGTTAAATCCTATATTGGCTATAATAGCGATTCTCGCTAGTATAATGTTACTAGCTATAATGGTCAAGGTATTTTATTCTGCATTCCTAGGACCAAAGATAGATAGATTTCAAGATATAAGAGAAGCTCCTAAAAGTATGCTTATAGCTATGGGTATACTAGCTTCTCTGATAATCTTTTTTGGTTTATTCCCAGATTTAATAGTCAACACCCTAGTAGAACCAGCTGTTAAAGCAATTACTCATCCTACTAGCTATATACTCTGGCTTACAGGAGGTGTATAGAGAATGTTTGAACAACTTCTTAAAACCTTTGACACCGGTAATGGTTATTGGAATCCCCTAGTATGGGGTTTTGCATTTCTAATAATCTTTCTGATAATCTATATACTTAGAGGTAGAGGTAATCCAAGTTATAAAAGAGGTACAGAGCAGACAAAGGTTTTCCTATCTGGTAATCCAGAATATGAGAATAAAGAGCTGTTACATGTAAAGGCTAGTAACCTCTACTGGGGTTGGGTAGAATCAACGAAATGGGTTATCAATACTTTAAAAAAGATGCATACTGGTAGAGCTAATGACTATATACTCTGGTTTACCTTTATGATCGCCATATTTATGCTCCTGCTTGGGGTGATATAAAGATGGATATAGGAACTGTCTCCATTACAATATTAACAGTTATATTTGGAGCAATAGGTGTAACATTATTTGGAATCATAATAGGTTTACTCTATAAAGGTATTGATCGTAAAATCGCTGCGCATATGCAAGGTAGAGTAGGTCCACCTATTAGACAGCCTTTTTTAGATGTAATAAAACTATTTGTTAAAGAAAATATCGTACCAGATAATGCTATACCCTGGGTGTTTCATCTAGCACCCATTATAGGGCTTATTGCATCTATAACTATACTACTATATCTACCTATAGGTGGTTTCCCAGCTGTATTAGATGGTATAATCACTTCTAAAGGAGATTTAATCCTTTTATTATATCTATTGATCATACCTTCTCTAGCTTTGGTAACAGGTGGTTTCTCCTCTGGTTCCCCTTATGCAATTGTTGGAGCTCAGAGAGAGATGGCTACTATGATAGCCTATGAGTTTCCACTTGCAATAATAATAGTTACAATCGCTTGGCGTCTAAGTTTAATGCAAAATGTGTCACATGTATTTACTCTTTCAACGATAACATCTATACCCCTATGGAATATACTAGGTCCATTAGGGTTTATAGGTATGATACTACTACTTTTAACACTTATAATAGTTACACCAGCTGAGCTTTCTAAGATACCTTTTGATGCACCAGAAGCTGAAACAGAGATAGCAGGTGGATTACTAGTAGAGTATTCTGGTAGAAATCTTGCTATGTTTTATCTAACAGATGCTGTGAAAACAGTAGCTATGGGTAGTATAATTATAGCTTTATTCTTCCCATATAACCTCTCACCTATACTTTCAATGAATGGTTACCCTGCCTATATCATAGACTTCCTATTCTATCTACTAAAACTATTCCTAGTGATACTATTCTCTGTAACATTGATAAGAGTAGGAGTGGCTAGACTTAAGATTGATCAAATAGTTTACACTTACTGGGTTCCACTTACACTTCTAGCATTAATAGGCTTGATATGTATAATGTGGGATCAAACCATTATGACACAATTTGGTATACCAAGTGTAGTAGAAATCCTAGGTTTAACGTAGTGATAACTCATGGATGATAATATAAAAATCTCTATCTTCTTCTTTGGTTTACCGACTATCCTATTGATAATTGGTTATATTTTATTTCCAACTCCATCTAAGGAAACACATATGATTCTACTTATACCTTTATTCTCAGCTTTATCAATACTAGCTATTGGTTTCCTTAGAAGAAGCCATGATTTACTCATTATAGGCTGGATACTATTTGCATTATACTGGTCTACACAACCCTCCATATTATATATAGGAGAACAAGGTGATATCGTTAATGCTATAATATGTATACTAGGAGTATATATCCTATTTTATCTAGCATACCATGAATGGCTTTCTAAAATAAGAGGAGAAGATTTATCTCATCTTAAATGGGCAGCAGGTGTAGCAATAGTAGCTGGTTTCATATATTTTACATTTGATGCTACACCACTTGCATATTATCTTATAGAGATAGTAGCATCACAAAGTGCATGGTTGCTAAGTATATTTACACAACCTGTATATGTAGAAGGAGACTATATAGTATATAAACTAGCTCATATACATATTATATTTGCTTGTACTGCAGTACAATCCATGGTATTATTTGTAGGTATGATACTACCTTTAAATGTTGATTTAAAACGTAAAATAATCGGTTTAATAGTAACAGTTATACCAGTATATCTATTAAACCTAGTTAGAAACGCACTTGTATTATATCTAGTTGGAATTAAAGGAGGCTCTTTCTTCTTCATGGCTCATAATGTCATAGGCAAGGGAGGTAGTCTTATAGCATTGGTTATACTATTATTTATAGTTGGAAGAATTCTACCTGAGATCTTTGATGAAATCATAGCTTTAATGGATTTACCTAAAAGGAGAGGCCCCATTGAAGATTTAGTTGGAAAACTTATATCGAGGGGAAGATGAGGATAGCAAAAGATTCAATAAAATATATTCTAATACCTTTTATACTTGGTATGGTAGCTATAATATTTTTTATAATAGTAAAACAT
>QMTB01000067.1 GCA_003649845.1 Thermoplasmata archaeon
GATATATTTAATTATAGGAATAAACCCCATTGACTTCTCAAAGCTCCTTTACGTGGATATTGATCATTTATTTGAGGTTCCATACGACTAAACTCTGCTAAACTAGAATCTGTTCTAAGTAGATACCTAGCGTAATAGAAAGCCTCTTCAACAGAAACCTTACCGTTTTTAAATAAACCTAATAGAGATGGTTTACCAGTTGATCTAAACCCAGCTCTATATCCATCAGCTTCCCCTGTTTTAATACCTTGAAACCATAGTAATGAAAATATAGGACCTCTAGTAGTGCTAGCATACCCTGTACGGAATTTACTTGCACTTGTAATTACAACACGACCTGTTCCAGGTATACCAGAGTGGAGAAGGAAGAAGGTTGGGAAATCATAGATTGTTTTATCAGCAAACCCCCCGCTAAAACAAGCATCTACAATTATACATGTTTTATGAGATCTAAGATTATATAACATATCTCCAAGTTCCCTATCTGTTAATACATCATCCCATAGGAATATAGCACTTCTCTCTAAGATTTTTCCACCAGTGAGTTCATTATTTTCATCACCCCATCCATGACCAAAAAACCATAGGAAAACCTCGCTATCTGGATACTGATTTGCCTCAGAGATTACATGATAGAGAATTGTTTTAACATTTTCCTTCGTAGCACCACCATAGTTTATATCATATGGATGAGGTATCTCTTGAAGTGTTTTGTTTCTCCTACCAAAACCATTATCATCTCTAATCCATCCATCATCAAATAATATAAAGACATTGGAAGTAGGATAACCAGCTGTTTCAATGAGATAAGTAGCTATCTCCTCAGCTAGATTATAACCGCCGTTACCAAGTTTACTCTCATTATCCTCTGGATAATTTGCTGCAGATACGAAAACAGCCCATTTATGGGCATCTGAATCACTAGTCTTTGGATTATTAACATAAACATTAACCCCTGCTATATCGGAGTATTCCTCTCCATCCCACGCTCTCGCTTTGATGACATAAAATCCATCTGTCTTCTTATATGTAACCCAATCGTAACTCCATTGAGTTGTACCCTCTGCTAACTCCCAGCTACTGTCATTTATACTAACCTCTACCCTCTCGACTCTATCATTTTTATCAGGATCACTTGCAGTTCCAACTATTTTAACTATACTAGAAACTTTATCGCCTTCATGAGGGTATTCAATGGATATAATGGGTTTATTGTTTTTTGAACCATCTTCTCCTATACACCCTGATAAGGGTACCAATAGTATAAGAATAAGCATTAGGATAGAAACCATTGTTTTCATATGATACAACAATCTATCTACATTTTTATATTTAAATATCTTTTGGAACAACTCTCACCTATGTTTAAAATGCTCATATCCTAGATCAGGTAAAACAGTGTATACTCCATTTCTATCTTTCAATAGAATCTCAAGATCTCTTCTAACCCTTCCGATCTTCGTTATATTAGTACCAAGTAAATCTAACTCATGTTTTACCTCTAAAAATTTATCCTCCGGTAGTATAAGTAGTAACTCATAATCCCCACCAAAATGAAGAACACTATTATCTATACATTCTTGAGAGTCACATACCTCTATAAGTCTATTAGATATAGGAATAGAATCTAACCATATTTCAAATCCAACATTATTCACCTCACCTAGTTGATATAAAGAAGATGAAAGTCCATCTGAAATATCCATACTTGCATGGATAACCTTAAGCTCCCCTAATCTAATACCTTCAGAAACCCTTGGAGTAGGTTGAAATAGATCCCTTGTGAAATCTCTACTACAACCTTTTTGCATAGCTAGAAAACCTGCAGCGGCTTTACCGAGGGAACCAGTTACAGCAATTATATCCCCTACCTTTGCTCCTTTTCTACTCATAAATTGTTCCTTTGGAACTAAACCAAAAACTGTTCCACTTAACGTTAGTTCCTTGTTTTCTTTTGTATCCCCACCAACTATAGATGTTTTATATCTTCTAGCACAGGAATCCGCTCCTTTAATAATAGAAACTAGGAAATCTTCAGAGGTATCAACTGGTAAACCTAAAGATAAAACCATTCCAAGTATACGTCCACCTTTTGCAGCTATATCACTAAAATTAATAGCTGTAATAAACCATCCGATCTCCCAAGGGTTCATAGAATTAGGGATATGAGTCGAAGCAGTAATCATATCAGTAGAAACCAATAGATACCTTCCATCTATATCAAACGCTGCGCAATCATCACCTATACCAATAGATTCTAAACCTTTAGATAGAATACTCTTGATGATCCTAATAGCTTCTCTCTCCCCGATATCATTTAAAGTTTTCACAGAATAAAAAAATTACAGGTTATTCAAAAACTTTATGACATCATAGTTTAATGCATCAAAAGGTGAATACATTTGGATAAAATGACTTATGCAGAAAGCGGAGTAGATATCTATAAAGAAGAAGAGGCGATAAGTAATCTTCTATCACAAATTAAAACCAAAAGAAAAGGAATAGGTAAACCCTTAGGCGGACATTATGCAGGTATGATAGAATTTGGAGAATATGCACTTGTACTTTGTACTGATGGAGTTGGAAGTAAAGTTTTAATAGCGTCATCATTAAAAAAATGGGATACCATTGGAATAGATTGCATAGCGATGAACGTTAATGATGCAATATGCGTTGGAGCAGAACCCCTTGCTTTTGTAGACTATATAGCTATTGATGATCCTAAACCAGAGATACTAAGAGAGATAGGCAGGGGGTTAGAGATTGGAGCTAGAGAATCAAACATATCTATAATAGGTGGAGAAACAGCTTCTCTACCCGAATTAATAAAAGGTTTTGATCTAGCTGGAACTTGCCTTTCATATGTTAAAAAAGAGAGGATAATAACAGGAGAAAAAATTCAACCTGGAGATATAATAATTGGATTAAAAAGCAATGGATTACACTCAAATGGATATACCTTGGCGAGAAAAATTATAGAAAAACAAGGTTTTAGATATACAGATTATTTCCCAGATGACCTATATCCAGGGGAAACAATTGGAGAAATACTACTTAAACCAACGGAGATATATGTAAAGCCAATTCTAAGCGTATTAGATAAAATAGAGGTTAAAGGATTAGCCCATATAACAGGTGGAGGGATGAGGAATCTACTAAGATTAAATGAAAATGTTGCATTTATACTAGATGATCTATTTGAACCGCAGCCAATATTTTCATTTCTACAAGAAAAGGGAAACGTAGATTTAAAAGAGATGTATCAAACATTTAACATGGGTACAGGATTCATGATAATAGCATCAGAGGAAAACCATAGGGAAACACTAGAAATTCTAAAAAAATCTTCTAATATAGATATAAAAACCGTTGGATACATCGAGAGAGGCAGAGGAGTACATATACCTAATCTAGAAATACAATACTATAAGAATTGACATTATAACTATAATGATTTTTTCCTTGTTAAATCCTCTAATTCAAAGGCGTTTTCAACTAAATCTCTGAGTCTTTCAATAAACCTTGCAAGAGGTCCACCATCTACAATATCATGGTCAACCGTTACTGTGAGATGTAGAATCTCATGCTCCTCGATATTACCATCAATCATAACTAATTTATTAGTTATACCTCCAACTGCAACTAGTGTAGTAGACAAACCACCAGATGGTAAAATCCATCCTTTTATATTGCCAACAGATCCAACAGAGGTTAAACCAACTGTACCCATATGTTTTGTTTTTAAAATAGCGTTCCTCCTAAGTATAGGTAGTAGAAGTTTCTTTATAAACATAGGAGATTTAATAACAAATTTTTCAAATCCACTCAGTTTTCTACCTAAAACCTCTTTTGATGCATCCGCCTCTTCATTTTGAAGAGACCTTATCTCCTCTGCAAGTTCCCTTAGTGTCTTCTTATCTGCATCTTTAATCACATAGCCTCTTGGTCTAAATTCTCCTTCAGCAGATCTCTCAACTGGTATAGCTACATCTATATTCTCAAAAACAACCATCCTACGTCTACCGTGTCTATAAGTATTTAATGTGTTATTCTCACTAACTGCTTTGGCAACGCATCTTATAAGCCATGCTGTAAAAGATAGTTTCTCTCCTGTTTCTTCCCAATGTTTTTTAATAAGTTCCCTTGCATAGGTTACATCCATCTCAACTAATGCATGTATACTATGTTTACGCCATCCTTCTGCTGCTATAAGAGTTATATTCTCACGTTGTTTAGAAAAAGGTTTCACTGTATATCTAAGCATAGATGAGCGAAAATCATTAGATTTTATTTAAATTTTATCTAAAAAATCTATATTTAATAGTAGCGGGGAGTGGATTCGAACCACTGATCTACGGGTTATGGGCCCGTCGGGATCTCCTGGCTACCCCACCCCGCTATTTCAAGCATGTTCCAAATAACCTAAATAGGATTTTCTTTAAATAAAGGTTTTCCTTACGATTTCATTTTATATGTTATTATAGGTTGCATTAGTGGGTATCTGTCGTTTCCTTTGCTGGTTAGGTTGTATGGTGTGTCGCCTATGCCGTCTCCGTTGTTATCTGTGCCGTTGTAGTCGCTCCAGTAGTTTCCCTCTAGGCCGTTATCCCATTGGTTTTCACCTACTAGGTCGTCTGCATTCCATAGGCTGTTGTTGATAAAAGTATTATGGAATGCTGTGTTATATTTTGCTCCGCAGCAGAAGTACATACCCTTCTCATTATTCATAAAAACATTCATAGAAACAACACAATGTTTACAAGATTTTATTCTTAGACCGCATTTATTATCGATAAAAACATTATGATAAATCCTTGAGTCATTAGATAAAAAGTAGATATAGATTCCATATTCTTCGTTGTTTTTTATTATGTTATATGAGAAATTGTTTAATGGTGCTGATACTGTGTATATCCCGCAGCGGTTATCAATGATGATATTATTGGAGATATTATTACCACCAGATTCAATTTTAATACCAGCATTATAATCTGCTGAACCAGGATAGCCTCCTCTGCCGCTTTTTTCTATTGTGAAGTTTTTGATGTTTGCTCTTCCGTTTCTGTTTATGTATATTACGTTTCCGAAGTTTGTGCCGTTTATGATGGTTGTTTCTGGGTTTTCTCCTATTAGGTTGATGGTTTTGTTTATTATTATGTTTTCTCTGTATATTCCTGAGTGGACGTATATGGTGTAGTTGGTTTGGTTGTTTGGTATGCTGTCTATGGCTTTTTGTATGGATTTGTAGTCTGCTTTACCTGAGTCGTCGACGTATATGATGTTGGTTTTATGGGTGGGTGTATTTTTTTCTTCTAGGCATCCATTTAGGAATGGTAGTGTTAGTAATATTATGATGTAGATGATTTTAATCTTAGATAACATATAGATTCACCTTCTAGTAGGATATTGTAAAGCCATCTTTTAAATCCTTTGGAATATCATTAGGCTTTTCCATTTGAATCATCAGAGTATTGATCTAGTATAAAGAAGATCTCTTTAGAGAGTCTGATGATTTACGGATATGAGCCTCTCTTTAAAGGATATTAGGTATAAAAGCATGGAATGTTAAAGTGTCGTTTGCCTTTTCACCAAAATAACCATGGGCTTCTGCTTTAATAGTATGCACGCCTATAAGCCTTGTAGATATCTCCCATTCATAAGGTGGATTCTTTATAACTCCAAGTGATACATCGTCTAACAGGAACTCTACGCTATATAGATATCCCTCCGGCTCAGATGATACATTAATTTCAACTGTAAATTTCCCAAACATTATAGGTGATTCCAGGAAGGGAAGAGGAAATATCTTTTTATTAAAAATATATAGTCCATTATCTGGATGTATGATATTTATAGAAAGATTAATTTGTGATGGGATAGGATTTTTTATTGCAAGCTCTGGATCTCCAAATAGATTTGTTTCATAATATACCCATCTTACTCCATTTTCATTTATACGCCATACATTATCTTCCTTAGAATAATGGTTCGCCCTGCCGATCTCTCTTATATTCTCTGAGAATAAAGCCTTGAAGAATGATTCATCTAGAAATAGAGATGGAGAATCTAGAGAATCTGAACTACCTAAACCATATCTAGAATTCATAACTGCTGCAAAAGCACCAAAAGGTGTTTCAACAGTATAACGCTCTGCCATACAATCATAACCTAGAGGATTATCAAACCCCCCAGCCATACAACCATGGGAATATAAGAAAAATGGGTTTTCATTGGATAATAGATCGACGTCTCTACTACTCATTTTAAGGTTATAACCATAATATGAATGTCCATCATGGTTTATAATATGTGGAGTTGCATTATTTATTATCTCTATAATATCATATTTACTCCAAGTACGATCTCTATCATATAGTGTATCTATATAATAATCAGAGGGTATCAATGGTTTTATCAAATCCTTATAATTTCCACCATATGCTGATACACCGGGGAATCCTAGGTATTCTCCAACCATCAACATTTTTCTAAGATATGGATCTCTAGAGTTCTCATATCTAAGTGTTTTCATAACAAAATTAGCTTCTTCTACAGTTGAATCAATACATACTCTCCCAACCCACACCTCGGAATATAAATCTGCTTCATCTAGATAGGTTACATTGTTTCTATCTGGGCTTTCACCAAAATGTTTATCTTCATCATAATTAAATGTACCGTCTAGACAAGCATAATATACATCAGAGGGGATATCAGCCTCCTCCTCATCTAAAATACCGTTGAAGGGTAAAAGTGGTAAACCACTTTCATTGGCAAAGAGACCTCTAACTGGGATTATATTTTCCTTCTCATTCTTTGTATCAGCATCACCACCTAGAAGCACATAGTCTACACCAAGTTCCATATATGCATATCTTATGAAATTTCTAATCCTAGCAGTTTTATCATCAAACATGCTATACTCCTTTATACTATGTTCATAGAAGGGATTTCTAGGATTATTATCCCCCCATGTTCCATTGACACTATACTCTGGATTACTCATAATATCTTCAACTGTAAATATAGCAGCATTTACCCCTTTCTCAATTTTTGAATCTATTAGATATTGAAAGTTATCCTCTAAGCCAGAGTTTGCAAAAGATTCATTGGTTATGATAATATACCTAAGCGTGTCTTTACAATTAGTTTTAACATCATCATAAGTAGCTATATACTCTGGGTTATCCACCATTGATTTAATAATCTCTCTATCTCTCTCCAACCCTCTAATAGAGATATTATCCGATGTTTTCTTCGTTTCAACCTTCAAAATTAGATTAGGATAATAGAAGAGTTCTCCATCACTAGAGTTATATGTAATAGGATATAGATTTAAAACTAATATTGGATAACCGCGCCATTTATAAGTTCCAATTAAAGAATATAACTCTTCATGGCTAGGTGTAGAGAAAGTATTTTTAAAAGTATAGGTGGTAGAAATTGTTTTTTTAATAGGCGACAAAATGGAACCGCTTTTAAGTTGCACACCAGTGGATAGAAGTTGTTTTTCTCTATACGACACTGATATGGATGAAACTCCTCTCTCTCTCGGTAGAAGTACTTTAACCGGTCTAACAGGTAAACACGGTTTACCGATATCATTCATATTTGGTAGATCTTCTATCGTAACTTCATAAAGATTATCAGAGATCAATGTTAACTTTGGAGATGAAAAAGAAAAATCTAAAGTTATAACATCTAAATTTAAACTCATTGATATAGGTGATGCTAC
>QMTB01000068.1 GCA_003649845.1 Thermoplasmata archaeon
CATAATTCCTTAACCTTATTTTTCCATTAGTTTTCTATTAACCCAGTAATCAGGTGTTTCTCCTTTAAGAGTTTTTATTACTTGTTCTGCACATACTGTTCCAGCTCTTATCTGTCCTTCTATAGTACTAGCACCTAGATGGGGTGTAGCTACGAGGTTTTCTAGACTAAATAATGGATTATCTACAGGTGGTTCCTTTTCAAATACATCTAAAGCTGCACCAGCTATTTTTTTATCTTTTAAAACATCATATAATGCATCTTCATCGATTATACCGCCTCTAGCACAGTTTATGATATAGGCAGTAGGTTTCATATTCTCTAACATCTCAGCATTAATAAGATGATGAGTTTCCCTAGTATGCGGTAGATGGAGAGAGATATAATCTGCTTTACTCATTAGATCTTTTAATTCATCTATCTTTTCTATACCATACTTCTCTAAATCTTCTTTAGATAAAAAAGGGTCATAGCCGATTATCTTCATATTAAATGCCTTAGCTAACTCAGCTGTTTTTCTACCGATATTACCGCATCCAACTAATCCAAGGGTTTTACCATGAAGCTCTACTCCTTTCAATTTCTTCTTCTCCCATCTACCCTGTTTCATAGTGGAATCAGCGATAGTTAGATGTCTAGATAGAGATAACATATGAGCGATGGCTAACTCTGCTACGCTAATAGTTGCACCAGTTGGTGCATTCACAACTTTTATACCATGTTTAGAAGCGGTTTCAATATCTATATTATCGACACCTATACCTGCTCTTCCGATAACCTTTAGATTCTCAGCATTCTCTATTATATCAGATGTAACCTTTGTTCTACTTCTAACTATGAGAGCATCATATCTTCGGATATTCTCCAATAGCTCATCGTGTTCCATCTCCTTAAAGGTTACATCCATTCCCTCTTTTTTCAGCAATTCAATAGCTTCATCTGCTATTTTATCTGTTACAAGTATTTTCATATCCTCAAACCTCCTTTATACTAGATGATCGACTCTGAAATCTATACCTGGATATTCGGCATGCTCACCTAAATCTTCTTCTATTCTAAGAAGTTGATTATATTTAGCGCATCTATCGCTTCTAGCAGGGGCACCAGTTTTAATCTGGCCTGCACTTGTACCAACTACTAGATCTGCTATAAAATTATCTTCTGTTTCACCGCTTCTATGACTTACTATAGCTGTCCAACCTTCATCATGGGCCATTTTTATTGCATCAAGAGTTTCAGTAAGAGTACCTATTTGATTTAATTTTATAAGTACAGAATTAGCAGCTTGTAATTCTATACCTTTCTTTATACGTTTAGTATTAGTTACAAATAGGTCATCACCTACAATCTGAATATCAGATCCTAGTTTATCTGTAAGTTCTACCCATCCATCCCAGTCATCCTCTGCAAGACCATCTTCTATACTTACAATTGGATAGGTTTTACATAACTCTACATAGAAATCTATTAACTCTCCACTGGTATAGGTTTTATCTCCAATTTTATATACACCATCATGGAAGAATTCACTTGAAGCAGGATCTAAAGCTATCTTCATATCATTTTCATAACCTGCATTTTCAGCTGCTTTCAACATTAAATCCAATCTATCATTAACATTTTTAAGTTCAGCAGGAGCGAAACCTCCTTCATCTCCTATAAGTATACCCGTTGCACCAAAACGTTTCTTCAATAACATAGCTAGATGATGATATGTTTCAGATACCATTCTTATGCCTTCTCTAAAAGTTTTTGCACCAGTTGGCATGAACATATGTTCTTGTATTGAATTCTCTTGACCCGCGTGTTTACCTCCATTGATTACATTGCACATGGGAACAGGCATAAGATGGGGTATTACTCCATATAGTTCTCCTATATATTCGTATAGATGAATATTTTTTGCTGCAGCACCTGCTTTTGCTATAGCCATAGAAACAGGTAGAATAGCATTTGCACCGAGTTTACTCTTATTTTCTGTACCATCGAGTTTAATCATAATATTATCTATACGTTCTTGATATAAACAGCTTAACCCTATGATCTTTGGGGCGATTATCTTATTTACATTTTCTACTGCTTTCAAAGTACCTTTACCTAGATATCTATTCTTATCATTGTCTCTAAGTTCTACTGCTTCGTGACTACCTGCACTTGCACCACTGGGTGTCATAGCTCGAAATACACCATTTTCTGTAGTTACTTCAACCTCTACTGTTGGGTTACCTCTAGAATCTAAAATTTCTCTCGCCTTTATTTTCTTAATCTCGGACATAATCTTTTCCCCATTGTCAGAAAGGTATGATTTTCCACCTAATAAAAGTGTTCCTTTTAAGCAAAATTATATGTAGAAACACTTAAGAAGAGAATTTTTGTTTGTATTTTGGTGAGATAAATGATAGAATATATCATTATTCTAGTAGTAATATTCCTGTTATTGCTGCTATCATCTGCAATAAAAATTATGCCAGAGTATCAGAGAATAGTGGTATTTAGATTAGGTAGACTACAAGGTATCAAAGGACCTGGACTTGTTTTAATTATACCAATCATTGATAGATATATTAAGATAGATTTAAGAACTAGGGTTATAGATGTACCTAAACAGAGGATAATAACAGAGGATAATGTAACTGTTGATGTAGATGCAGTGGTTTATTTTAGAGTAGTTGATCCTCAGAAAGCTATTGTAGAAGTACAGAGATATGATGTTGCAACTAGTTTACAGGCACAAACTACGCTTAGAGATGTTTTAGGCAGACAAAATCTTGATGATCTACTTTCCAACCGTGAAGAACTCAACAAAAACCTACAAGAAATCATTGATACAGCTACAGATCCATGGGGTATTAAAGTATCTGCTGTTACAATAAGAGATGTATCTCTACCTGAAAGTATGCTTAGAGCAATGGCTAAACAAGCAGAAGCTGAAAGAGAGAGACGTTCAAGAATCATTATGGCCGATGGAGAATATCAAGCATCTAGGAAAATGGCAGAAGCTGCAAAACTATATGAGGAAACACCTATGGCCATGCGTTTAAGGGAACTTCAAACCCTCGCAGAGATAGCAAGAGAAGGTAACCTTATAGTAGTACCAGGTGGAGATATAGGTGGAGTAGCAGGTATAGCAAGTGCATTAGATAAAAAGAAAAAATGAGACAGATAATTCTTCTACTAGTCTTCCTCTTTCTTATACCAATTTCACAGTTTACAGTAGATGCATCTTCCTCTAAAATTCTAGTAGTTGAACTATCTGGGACAATAGATCAATCGGCATTAGAACTAGTTAATCAAGGTATAAGAGAAGCTAGAGATATAGATGCAGAGGTCATGATACTAATATTAAATACACCTGGAGGAGGGTTAAAGGAAACATTTGATATAGTTGAGTCTATCCAGGAAAGCTCTATACCTATAGTTGGCTATGTATACCCCGAGGGTTCTGCAGCATGGTCAGCTGGTACGTTCATACTATTAAACACTCATATAGCAGCAATGGCAGATCATACTGTTATAGGCTCGTGTCAGCCTGTTGAAATAACTATGAGTGGTGCTCAACCGGTTAATGATTCAAAAACTATCAATGCCCTAGTAGGGTGGATTAAAGAGAGAGCAGCTATGTATGGTAGGAATTCTTCTGCTGCAGAACTTTTTATAATAGAGAATCTAAATGTTAATGCATCTCAAGCATATAAAATGGGTGTAATTGAGGTAGTTGCATCTAACCTAGATAGTCTTTTAGATGGCATAGATGGTCATACTGTTAATACATCTATAGGGATGGTAACCATTCATACGAGAAACGCATCTATAGTATGGTTTAAACCATCTATCGGTATACAGTTTCTAAAAATAGTATCAGACCCAATGATTACCTCTCTACTTTTCATGTTAGGAGTATTCGCTTTAATATTCGGTATCTCTGTTCCAGGACATGGAGCAGAGGTCTTTGGAGTAATAGCAATACTACTATCTCTACTAGGTTCAGGATTTAACGTATCTAATCTCAGCATCATCTTTATAATCCTTGGATCTATACTACTATTAATAGAATTACTAGTTACACCTGGATTTGGTATAGTGGGAATAGGAGGTTTAATATGTATATTTATAGGATCTATACTACTTATACCTACTTATACCCCTCCTAGAGAATGGATAGTATCTGCTGAATGGGTTAATACTTTTATAGTACTTATTCTAGTAGCTACAGCCTTAATAGCTGTTTTCTTTTTATTTCTATTATACAAGGTTCTTCAGATTAGGAAAAAGAAAAAAGTTGTTGGAGTACTAATAGGAGAGACAGCTGTTACAGTTGATCCCCTACAACCTGGTAATATAGGTTTTATAAGATTTAAAAGTGAATTATGGCAAGCTAAAAGCGATGTATATATTCCAAAGGATACAAAAGTTGTTATAGTTGAAAAAGATGGGGTTATACTTAAGGTTAAACCCTTCGAACAAGGAAAGCAAAAATTAATCAACTCCTAAGCCTTTATAAACATTAGGTTTAATACGGAGCTTACTATCATGGAAGAGATAAATATTCGCTTTCTCGGTGGAAGTGATCGAGTAGGTAGTCTTGCATTACTTGCAGAAATTGATAATCATAAATTCTTATTCGATTATGGTTTAACACCTAGTAAACCCCCAGAGTATCCTCTACCTGCTCCACCTGTAGATTTGGTTTTCCTATCACATGCACATCTAGATCACTCTGGTATGATACCTGCTTTATGTGATAATGCTTCTCAAACAATTGTTACCACAGAGCTCACAGCGGAGATAAGCGATATTCTACATAAAGATACTGTTAAAATTGCAAAAGCAGATGGATATGCCATACCCTACTCACTTGGAGATATAAGGAGAGTACAACATTGTCTAAAAACCTTTAGACCCTCTCAAAGATATGAAATCGATGATATAGAAATTCGTTTTCATTCCTCAGGTCATATCCCTGGTTCACTAATGTTTGAACTACAAGGTTCAAGGAATATTCTATTTACAGGAGATCTCAATGTAACAGATACTAGACTTGTAAAAGGTTGTAAACCTATTCCATGTGAGATATTGTTTATGGAAGGAACATACGCTGGGAGAGAACATCAAAAAAGAGAAGAATTAGAGAAAGCCTTTATAGATAAAATTGAGGAGGTTATAAGTCGAGGAGGAAAAGTTATCTTACCAGCTTTTGCAGTTGCTCGATCACAAGAGCTACTTTTGATATTAAGAAAAAGTGGTTTTAATATATGGTTTGATGGAATGGGTAAAAAAGTCACCAAAGTTTATTTCAAATATCCAAGATGTATAAGATCTATAGAAAATCTAAAGAAAGCTTTTGATTCAGTAAATCTTGTACACTCTGATCATGGAAGAAAACTAGCTTTAAATGGAGAAGTAATACTCACATCCAGTGGTATGATGGATGGTGGACCAGTGCTTTACTATATGAATAAACTGAAGAATGATATAAAAAGTGCGGTAATTTTAACAGGTTATCAAATTGAAAATACAAATAGTAGACTACTTATAGAGGAGAAAAAACTGGATTTCTATGGTGTAATAGAACCTGTATACTGTGAGGTTGAATACTTTGATTTCTCAGCTCATGCAGGTCATAGCGAACTGATAGATTTTGCTAAAAAATGTCATCCTGAGAAGATAGTTTTAATGCATAGCGATAACCGCCAAGCATTAGCAGAACCATTAAAAGATATAGCAGATGTTTACACTCCAAATAATGGAGAACCTATCTCTCTTTGATAGATGATTTTAAAGGTGTTATATTATGCAAGAACTGAGTCCAAGGCAGAAATACGATTTAAGGAGGAAACTAGAGGAGTTAAAAGCCTGCAAAGGGAAACATACAGAACTTATATCACTATATGTACCGCCGAATAAACAAATCTCAGATGTAATGGCATATCTGAGAAATGAATATTCTGAATCACAGAATATAAAATCTAAAACTACTCGTAAAAATGTTTTATCAGCTATTGAATCTATCATGAGTAGATTAAAAGCTTTTAAACGTCCACCTGAAAATGGAGTAGTATTCTTTGTAGGTCACAAAAGTATAGGTAGTGATCAAACAGAGATGGTTGCCTATGTTATAGAACCTCCTCTACCTTTCAAAACTTTTATATATCGTTGTGACTCAGAATTTTATCTTCAACCATTAGAGGAGATGCTTGTTGAGAGAGATGTATATGGTTTACTCCTTATAGATCGTAGGGAATGTACTATAGGTATGCTTAGAGGAGATCAAATCGAGTTACTTAAATATATGACATCTCAAGTTCCAGGTAAACATGGTCGCGGTGGGCAATCTCAGCGTAGATTTGAACGTTTAACAGAGATAGCAGCACATGAATGGTTTGAGAAATGTGGAGAAAAAGCTAGTGAGATATTCCTAGCAGAGAAAGGTTTAAAAGGAATTCTAGTAGGTGGTCCTGGACCTACGAAGAAATATTTTGTTGAAGAAAAATATCTCCACCATGAGATACAAAATAAGATTATAGAACTCTTTGACACTGGTTACACTGATGAATATGGTCTTAGAGAACTTGTAGCTTCAGCAGCAGATACTATGGCAGATTTAAGGATATCGCAGGAGAAAAAAATGATGAAGCGTTTTCTAAAAGAGATCACTAAGGGAAAAGATAGCCTAGCTTTATATGGAGAAGAAGAAGTTAGAAGAGCATTAGAAATGGGCGCAGTTGATATTCTATTACTCTCTGAGGATTTAAGGAAATACCGGATAACCCTTACTTGTCCAGCGTGTAATTATAGTGAAAGTAAAACAGTTGATGAAAAGGATTTAGATAAAACATATACCTGTCCAAAATGTGGTGTACCAATGGAGGTTAAAGAGAAGATTGATCTTATAGATGAGTTATCTGAGCTTGCTGAGAAGACTAAATGTAAAGTAGAATTAATCTCTAAAAATAGCCCTGAAGGTGATTCTCTATACTCTGCATTTACAGGTATCGCAGGGATTGCTAGATACCCTCTTGAGAAAAAATTATAAAAGACAATAAACCGATGGTTTTATAAATAGTGAAATATATTATTTGATTTAGTGAAAGATAGATGAGCGCTTCACGTGAAGACTTTCAATCATTTATACCAGCGAGTAAAACTATTCCTGAACTTACTGTAAAAGCAGTGCTTGTTGGTTCAATGCTCGCTGTTATACTTGGAGCAGCTAATGCATATCTAGGTTTATATGCTGGTATGACTGTATCAGCTGTTATACCTGGAGCAGTAATGGCTTTTGTATTACTGAGACCCTTCAAGGGAACTATACTAGAAGTAAATCTAGGTATGATGGGTGCTGCATCTGGAGAGGCGCTTGCAGCAGGAGTGATATTTACTATACCAGCAATGGTGTTACTAGGAGCATGGTCTACTATACATTACTGGGAGACAACCCTTGTAGCGGCATTAGGAGGTATACTTGGAGTATTATGGATGGTTCCACTTAGAAGAGCACTTATTATAAAAACCGACTTACCTTTCCCAGAGGGGGTAGCAGTTGCAGCAGTATTAACTACAACAGTTGGAGGAGTAAAAGCTGAGGAATCAGGAGATTCGAAAGGAGTAAGTGGGATATGGCTCCTTATGGGAGCAGCACTTGCCGGTTTATTAAAATTTGGACAAGTAGGACTTAAAGCATTTGCAGGTTCAATATATGG
>QMTB01000069.1 GCA_003649845.1 Thermoplasmata archaeon
CGATCTAAGATTCATAAACTACCCAGATAACAAAACAGAATTACCATATTGGATAGAAAACAAAAAAGATCAACAATGGGCAAAAATATGGATAAAAATACCATACCAGATAACAACAACACCGCAAAAAATATGGCTATACTATGGAAACAACAACGCAAAAAGTAAAAGCAACGGTAAAGAAACATTCGAATTCTTCGATGACTTCAATGAAAGTAAGATAGATACTAGCACTTGGAGGGTAGATACAACAGATTATACAATACAAAATAGTATACTAAGGATAAATAAAGGCGCTATATCAATTGAGAATCCATTAACATTTAATCTCAACGACGGCTATATCTTAGAAGGAAAAATAAGATATGTTAAGAAAGCACCGAACTATAGTGGAACATTATCAGCACAATCATCACACTATACACAAGGTAGCAACCATGGTGGAGATGCAACAAATCTATATATGAGACTAGGTAACTCAAAAACAGTAAGTAGATGGACAGGTAGAGGTAATTCTAAAAGCTACAACTGCGGATACTCTACAGTATTTGTATCACAAGACAATGTATGGTATATACTTGGAGAAGAATTTACACCCACTGGAGTAACATTAACTAAAAATAGAGTAAAACAGATAACAACTAGTTGCAGTTGGACTAAAAACCTCAAATATATCTCCCTTGGGGCCTTCTACGGTGGCGTAACCTATAATATACAGGATACAGAATATGACTGGGTTCTAGTTAGAAAATATTCTAACATCGAGACAACTATAACAATAGGTGTAGAAGAAGAGGATACACAAAGTTGGATGAAATATCAAGAAGATACCAGTTATCCATGGCAATGGACCTTTGATTTCCCCAATGGAACTGGATACTATGAATTCTATAGTATAGGAGAGTATGGAGATGATGTTGAGGATAAAATATCCAGTGAGGAGGCTAGATGTAGATACACCTCAACTTTAGCGGTATCGCAATGGCATTTAGATGAAGGAACAGGTAGTATAGCATATGATAACATAAGTGATAATGATGGAAAAATATATGGTGCTAGTTGGACAACAGGAATAAAAGGTAAAGCATTACAATTCAAAGGTGGAAATAATTATATAATTATCAATCCAGTTGATAGTTTCCCAACTGATAAGATATCAGTAGAGTTTTGGATGAAAAGCAGTGATAAAACAAAGAAGGGTACACCATTCTCTTATGCTTCTCCTGCTAGTGATAATGATTTCCTAATATACAACTATAACAATCTGATGATATATAGAGGAGGACATTATGTTAAACCAAAGATTTCATTAACTGATGGTAAATGGCATCATATAGTTGTAACATGGAATAGTAATGATGGAAAAACAATACTATATAAGGATGGAGAAGCAGTATATACTGGTACACTTGCAAAAGGAACTAAGATAACACCAGGTGGATCACTTGTAATAGCAAGGGAACAGGATAAAATAGGTGGAGGTTTTGACAGTTCTCAGGATTTCATAGGTTATATGGATGAGATAGCTGTTTATGATAGAATCCTCTCTCCATCTGAAGTTAAAGAACATTATAATTCAACTAAACCTAGCATTATTGCACAATGGCATCTAAACGAGGGAACAGGTAGCATAATATATGATAGCGTAAGTGATAATGATGGAAAAATATATGGTGCTAGTTGGACTACTGGTATAAATGGTAGCGCCCTGAGTTTCGACGGTAAAAACGATTATGTCAATATCCCTGATTCATCTGATTTAAACCCCTCTGGTGATTTCTCTGCAGAGGTTTGGTTTAAAGCTAATAAACTAAGCACTTGGCAGGGGGTAGTTAGCAAACTAACAAATGTAAATCCAGGGAATGGAAGAGGTTGGAATATACAAATTGGAACAGCTGAAAATATCGCGTCATTAATTGCTGATTCCTCTGGACACTATGTTTATCTAAAAACATCTTGGAAACCCTCTACAAATACTTGGTATCATGTAGTACTAGTACATCATTCTTCAAATAACAAGAACGAACTTTATGTAAATGGAAAGTTAGAAGCAACAAATACACATGGCATAGCATTTACAAATAACCCTGTTCAGATAGGCAAATTTTATACTAACTCGAATTCTTTATATTTCAATGGTATAATAGATGAGATAGCTATTTATAGTAAAGCTCTTACATCAGAGGAGATAAAAGAAAAATATGAGAAAACAAAATCAACAATCGTAGCAAAATGGACTCTCAATGAAGGTAATGGTAACATAGTACATGATTCTATAGGTAGCAACGATGGTAAAATATATGGTGCAACTTGGACTACTGGTATAAATGGTAGCGCCCTGAGTTTCGACGGTAAAAACGATTATGTTGAGGTATCCTACAGCGATAATTTAGCTCTCAATACATGGAGTTTTGAAGCATGGGTGATGATAAAAACCTCTAAGTATACAAACGGGGTTATTGGTACTAGATTCGGCTCTGATTACACTTTTGATATAAAATTCAAGTATACACAAGGTTGGCATGGAGACATTGGAGATGGAAGTAAATGGCTGACAACCAGTGCAGATTATCTACCCGGCGGTATAAAACTCAATGAATGGTATCATCTCGTATACGTTGTACAACCTAATAGATGCGATATATATGTTAATGGAGAACATAAGAAAACTATAACATATTCTGGTACACCCTTGTTAATGAAAAAAGGACAGGTTATGAAGCTTGGAAATAGTTATAATACAGAATATGGAAACGTTCTTATCGATGAACCATGTATATACAGTAAAGCATTATCAGCAGAGGAGATAAAAGGGCATTATAATAATTTTAGAAAAGTTATTGCCCGATGGCATCTAAACGAGGGAACAGGTAACATAGCATATGATAACATAGGAGATAATAATGGAAAGATAAATGGTGCTAGTTGGACTACTGGTATAAATGGTAGCGCTCTGAGTTTCGACGGTAAAAACGATTATATACAAATTAGTAACAACAATTTGAATCCAACTGATAAACTTACTATTGTAGCGTGGATCAAATGGAATATTAAGCCATCTAGTGGACAACACTGGGCTAATATAATCGATAAAAATGGTGATAATGAATGGCAACTCCAACATTCTTATCATAATGATAAATTTGAGTTTGCAGTGAAAACAGAGTATGCAAGAAAGTATGTACAAAGTACTACAAAACCAGAGAATGGTAAATGGTATCAGATTGTAGGAGTATATGATGGAAGTCACATTAAAATATATGTTAATGGTAAATTAGAGAAATCAACAACTCTAACAGGTAAAATAAAGGTTTCAAATTCTGATATAAATATAGGTAGGAGAACATGGAAAGATAGATATTTCAATGGTGTTATAGACGAGGTTTCTGTGTATAATAAGGCACTTACAGATGAGGAAATCAAAGATTTATACAATAAACATGGAGGATAGAAAATGAAATATGTAAGTGAAGATACAGCTGTTGTTGGCATCGTCTCTGCTATACTATTAGTTGGTCTATTTGTAACAGTTTTTACAATAGTGCAAACTGTATATGTACCTCAGTGGATGGAAGAGAGGGAATCAGAACATATGACTGATACTGCATCACAGTTTATGCTACTAAAGTTTGCAATAGATACACAGATTGTATCTAAATCTACTCTTTCTATAACTACTCCTATCACCCTTGGAAGTGATAAGATACCTTATTTTCTATCAGAACGCTCATATGGATCTCTTGAGGTTACTTCAAATTCTCAGAGTGTATCTATTAGAAATTCTTCTACAACTCTATCATTTAAACTTGGAGATATCATATATTCTTCTAGGAACAGTTATTATGTAGATCAAGATTTTATATATGAGAATGGAGCCATTATTGTAAGTCAACAACAAGGCAGTATAATGGCATCTCCAGGTTTCTTCTCTATTAAAAAATCTGGAAATATATTGAATATATCCTTTACCCTAGTAAATATTTCAAGTATTCAATCGAAAAACTCTGCATATGGTTATTCTACTGCATCTATTTCAACAAAATATGATCCATCAAATGATATATCTAAGGTTATAAAAGACGTTTCTAAAATTACTATATCTACAGAGTATTCAAAAGTATGGAAGAAGTTTTTTGAAAAAATTTTAGATGAATCTGGATTAAAAGAAAACAGCGACTATACTATAGTAGACAATAAAAGTAGTATAACCATTCATTTCAATAAATCTAATATCCTATATTTATCTGTAAAAAAAATTATCACCCAGATATCACCTGGTTGGATATCCTAGCCTAGATATCTGTAAATACCTCCTGCTCTGGATAAACTACTATACCATTATCTGTTATACGCATAGCTACTATCTTTTTCTCATGTTTAACACCACGCATTTTTAGAATCTCAATAGCGCTCTCTCTGATATTACCCTGTCTAACATTATAGAGTAGGATTACACCATCTGATAGAAAATCTTCTACTGTAGATTCTGTTTGTTTCTCAGGTGGCTTCGTTGGTTGAGTAATTAAGAAATTAGTGCTACCTATCTTCTCGAAGAATCTAAAAAGTCTTTCAACATAAAAACGGTAACCGCGGTCTTTACCTACAAATGTTGATGCTACAGCAGTTAGAGAATCTACAACTGCTATATCAGGCTTGTAACCCTCATCACCTATGATAAAAGGTTCTAAATCTAATAGTAGATGATCGGAGTTTCTAGCCATCATAGCTTTTATTCCAGTGCTACTTCTCTCACCTTCATAATATATATCGGTTGTCAGATACCTCTTTATTTTTAATTTACCTGATTCTATAAGTGGATCAGGGTTCCATCCGAAGGTTCTCATATGATCTATTAATTTATCTTCAGGTTCCTCAAAACTTATAAATAAACAGTTTTTACCTTGAGAGGCGTTATATACTAATAATTGTAGACAAAATATTGTTTTACCGGAACCAGCGCTACCTGAAACTAGTATATTAGAACCAACTGGAATTCCTTGATCAAGGAGTTTATCAAAACCAGGTATACCTGTTAGTATATAATCCCTCTGAATTTTTTTATCAGATACAGGTTTATCACTAGTTTTAAGTTCTTTTCGAATTGACTCTGCAATACTTCCAAGATCTATGAGAGATTGGCTCATGCTAGTTTCACTATCCGATCACATAGTTGAGCTACTTCTGCCCTAATCTCTTTATCAGTTTCATCTTCTAAAGAGATTAAAAGACCTGATATACCTTGTATCCTCATTTTAGTAAGTATACCATGTATAAACCTAGCGAACATCTCAGGTGTATTATGGATAAGCATCGTTGTTATAGAATCTATATATACAAATTTGTCACCTTGTATCTTCTCCATGCTACCCTTTAAAGCCAATGAGATATTAGTTAGATCTGATACAGAATCAAGATATAATACATTACCTGTTTGTTCTATCTCCAAACTCTGGCTCTTCGATATACAATCTAGGAAGAGTATTCTATTAGTATCTATACCTTTATGCTGATAGAGTTGTACAAGATTTTTATATGGTCTACTGGCAGATAATACTATTCCAATATAGTTTTTCTCTGTGATTAGATGATGTAATGCTACTAAGGAAATTTCTAGGGATTTCTCTGCAGATGTCTCCAATAGAACAATCCATCCATCAGGAAGATTATCAAATTCTTTTTTGATATCAATATTTTCTGTTATCATATTAAACACTCCATAATATTAGATACTCACCACTTCATCTACTCTAAATGCTACATCTTGAATAAATTTCTTTTGAGATAAATCTTTGGCAACATTAAATATCAAACTAATTTGATTCTTCTCTTCCTTTCTAACGAGACCAACTAGGAATTCAGAGAAACGCATGGTTTCAGATAGAGGTTTATACAAAGCAATTGTTGTCAAGGAATCTATGAATATAAAATTTTTCTTACTTTGAAAACGCGGTATAGAAGTATATATAGCTCTTACTAATTCATCTATTTCGATATCCTCACTTATATGAATACATCTATCATCATCCACTTGAATTTCACCTGATAGAGCAGCTGCTGCATCAATGAAAAGAAGTTTACTTGTATCAATATTTTTTTGTTCAAACATTGTATATACATTTATAAAGGGACGTTGAAAACTTATATAGATTCCTTCAAAATCGTTTTCCAGCAACAATCGAATTGTCTCCATATTATGTTCAAAGTATCCTTCCGTTGATCTTTCAATCATTATCACTGCACGGTTATTGTATTGCCTCAATATTTCTATAAATGGTATATTAGACAGTTCTAAATCCATTTTTCCTCCAACTCCTTTTCAGAGGGTTTCTCCTCTGATAATATGGGATTTTCCAATATCATCCCACATATGCCATCAATTTTTTCATCCTCATCAAAGAGAGGGATCTTTATGGTATATATTTCATCATTTTTTATTGTTTCCTTAAATAGGAATGTTTTACCTGTACTAATAACCTGTTTATCCTCTGATTCTATCTTCTCAGCTTCTTTACCTAATAATTCATAATCTGTTTTACCGAGAATCTCCTCTACTGGATACCCTAGGAAGTTAGCATAGGCATCATTAACGTAAACATAAATAAGATCCTTGTTTTTCTGAAAAATCTTTTGAGATAAATTCTCAAGTATCTTAGGCTCTATTGTATTTTCTGTAGATGATCGATGGGTAATCTCTCTAAAGGAGACTATATCCGCAGGTTCTCCATTATATTCTATGCGAGCTGCATTTACTTCATATGGAATCTTTCTCCCATCTTTTGTAAGAACTGTAACAGTATATGGTTTAATCTTCATACCCGCCATTCTTTTCATCAGATTCTTTATGAGTATCATCTTACTTTTCCTAGTAACAATAGGCATCTTCAAGAAGTTTTTACCTATTAGCTCCTCTTTTTTAAAACCAGTTACCTTTTCTACTGTGTCATTTACTTCAAGGAAATTTCCTTTAGAATCAACTATGACCACTGCATCAACTATGTTATTGAAAAGCTGTTCAAAACGTTTCGCGTATTCCATAAGTTTTCTTTCTGCCTCTTCTTTCGCCTGTAAAGCCTCTCTAAGTTCCTCACTTTCCTTTTGTAGTTCAGCAATTTTCTTAGAAACACCTGTCATTACACCTTCATAGTTAGTCAATGATTCCTCTACCACTATTCCTTTATCTGTGATTCTATAACGTTTCAAATCATTATCATGCGTACTTCCACGCATCTTTAAAACATTAATCACAGACTCCAATCTACCTTGCATCTCAACGTATCTAAGCATAATGATATTATCAGTTATAGATGATAATTTACTTTCAGCTAGAGTGGAAGACCCTATAACTGCACCTGTTATAGATGTAAACAATGTAGTGACGCCATGATTTTTAAGGAAACCATTTAATCGAAGAGAGAATTCAGATACAGAATTTCTATCAAAATTGTTAGATAAAGCAGATAAAGAATCTATAACACAACGTTTTATTTTTTTCTCCTCAACAACACGAATAATATCACGCAAATGCTCCTCCAAAAGCTTATCACCAGGATAAACACAAGAAACAGTAAGCAAACCATCCCTCTCAAAAGACTCCAAATCCCAACCAAAACCC
>QMTB01000070.1 GCA_003649845.1 Thermoplasmata archaeon
ACAGTAAACTTTTTATTCTATTATTATGATAATTGTATTTGTTGGGGTGTTGCCAAAGATGATTTTGATTCAACTGGTGAACCCTCTTGGAACGTTGTGGGGAGTATTCTGAGAACTGTCAGGTGTAACACCTGTCTATGATGGATATAGAGGAAAAAGAGGGTACAACGGTTTAATCTATCAGCCCGACACCCCTCCCACCTTCTTTTTTAGATAATAAAAAAAGAATGTAAAAATAATAGAAAATATAGAAGTTGGAGATAAGTTTATATTTTTTATTCTTCTTTTTTAGTGGAATCTTCCGAGGTTTTCTCTTCTTTTTCTGTAGGTTGATCCTCTGATGCTTCTGTTTTTTCTTCAGCAGATTTCTTCTTCTCTTCGGCTTCCTCTGTTATTTCTTCTTTTGTCTCTTCAATAATTTCTTTCTTAGGCTCTTCACTAGTTTCTTCTTCCTCAGAGGGTTCTTCTTCTATAGTTTCTTCGGTTTCGTCTTTTTCCTCCTCCTTTTCATGTTTATGTTTCTTCTTTTTGATTTTGACTTCTCCTTCTGCTGTTGGTACTACCTCGTATTCCTCTTCCTCCTCTAACTCTTCTTCCTCTTCTTTGATTAGAATTGGTTTCTTCTTCTCTCTCTCCTCTAGTAATATTTCTCTCTTAGATTTTTTGAATTCTAATTCTGGTAAATATGCCTCTACTACTCCATCTTCGAATTTAACTGCTTTAACCCTTATTTTACTGAGCATCTTATATTTTCCTCGTTTCCATATCTCTCTATTTAAGGAATCATCTATCCATATCTTCTCCATAGGTGTCTTCATATGTCTACTGAGATATTCTTTTACTCTTTTCATAGCTGTTGGTGCCGCACGTGATGATTTATATCCAATGGTTTTTAGTGGTATAGTATATATTCTCTCTGTTTCAGGCATAATTTTTCAACCTCTCAGCTTTTTTTGAGTTTATTTCTACGCCAGTTTCTAGTTTTCGGATGCCTTAGAAATCTACGGTTTGTTCTAATCATAATCCAAGCTGGTACTCTACGGTTACTTTTCGTTGCTTTGTTTAAACGAATTTTTCTTGCAAGGGGTTTATTTGATGACATCTCTATCTTCTCCTTATTTTGATATCACGTTTCTTTGGTATCAATCTAGATAGAAGCTCCTTAAGTTGTGCATCTGTTATTTTATTTCTAAGTCTACCACTTTGAGCTAGTATTATCAACTGGTTTTCTATCTGCTCTGCTATTACAGGTCTAGCCATTTTTATCGTATTCAAACGCTGTCTCGCTTCAGGTGTAAGTATAGATCTCAGTATCATCTTCCTAGTTTCTTCGTATTCCTCTCGCTGTATCTCCTGTTCCTCAACTGATTGACTCAGTTGTTCTTGAAGTTGTTTTAAACGTTTCTTTCGGAGCTCCTCAAGTTCTTCATCCATTTTTTAATTTAACCTCAATATTTCTCTAATCCAGGATATTTATCCTTTATTTTTTGTAATAATTCATATGCAGTATTATCAAGGAATGATTGACCTTTGGATGTAATTTTCCTTCCTTTTCCTCTCACCTTTGAAACATAGCCTGCTTCTTCTAGTTGCTGTAATGCTCTCCTTATAATTGAACCGCTGCCACCTCGAGCTTTATATGGTTTTGAACCTCTATCTTTCTTTCCACCATACTCTGCTCTAAGAGCTTCAACTCCTATAGGTCCGTGAAGGTATATCTTGCGGAGTATTGAAGCACATCTTATACACCACCAGTCTCTATTATCAGGTGGGTTTTCTCTAGCTACGCTTGTCTTCGAGAAGGTATTCTGCTCCGGTAGTTTTATAACTGGATTATCCCGGAGTTTATTAGCTATTTCATCGATTAATTCTTTTGCTGGAACATCATATACCGTGGTCATATGCTTCAAGACTCCATAGATGTGAATATCGGTAATGAAACAATTCTTATTTAAGCATACCGCTCCCTATGATTTAAAAGGGCGTCTTATAAACTTTTTGCAATTATAACAGTATATAACTATTTTACCTTTATTAATCCTAATACGACATGTTACACCTGGTAGTAGATAATGATAGCAGTGTT
The DNA here is from genome assembly GCA_003649845.1 of Thermoplasmata archaeon. Classification (GTDB taxonomy): domain Archaea; phylum Thermoplasmatota; class E2; order DHVEG-1; family DHVEG-1; genus B44-G15. Next base: position 2,087 of record QMTB01000070.1, read on the forward strand.
TACAAAATCTGTGTTTATACTTTTTTGGTATCCGTGTTAAAGTTCGCATAGAGATTCTTCTAGCTATTTCAACATATCTATTTGCAAGTTCTAACTCACCACTCATGGCCTTCTCTTCAGCCATTTTAAAAAGCTTATTTATCCTACTACGTGCAATCTTCCTCTGAGTTTTCTTATCTACATATCGTCTGCCCATTACAACCTGAGGAATAAATCATAACATTAAAAACTAGATGGTATAAATAGAACTAAGATAACCTTGTTTTTTTATGGTGAATATATAGTTGACAACTAAAAATAAAAAAAAAGAGGGTTTAATGGTTATAGCCACCTAGTTTCAAACTTGGATCTCCAAATAGTTGATATACTGTTACAGCATGGTATTCCTCTATCTGTTCCATAGGGTTTTCTGTAACAAATTTTTCTATAGAACCACCATGTGCTTCTCCAAGTGTAGTAGCGTTATTCTGTCCTATCTCATAGTAAAAGTTTACCTCTAATTCTGCGTTTAAACTAAGAGGATCATTATCCCATCCAAGTCCATATCCTGTGCAACCTGTTGAAGCTATTGCTCCACCCCATGGTATAACACATAAACCCCAGCTGAAACAAAATGGCGTTGGATACCAAGTCCAATAATAGTTATAATTGGTTTTTCTATTCAAAAGTATCTTCATTATAGATATATTGAACAACCCGTTATGGCAACCACCAACTAGTACAACAGGTAGTTTATCCTTATTTTTTAGTTTCCAGAAATCTAAGGTACTTAATCCACCAGCCCAATCGGTAGGATATTCTCCATCAGCCCATATTGTATCCCATAACATTGGGTTACCATGACCTTCAAATAATACATAGCCAGCACCTTCAGATATAGCCTTTGAGATATCCCCTGGAACCGGACAGAGACCACCGGTGTCTCTATTAGAAGCATAAACTCTTATAGGCTCAACAAGATTACCCATATAGTTGAAAGCTAGATCACATAGGTATTCTCCATCTGGCTGTCCGTTGTAGATTTCAAAGGTTTTGCCAGCTATACCTAGCATCCTTTTAAACCATGGTTTAGCTTCCGGAGCTGTAGATTCATAGTTGATGATTTTATCTACCAGTATACCTACTTCATTAGTATTCCTACAGGCAAGTCTACCTACGTATATATCGGGTATTAAATCTAAAACATCTTTTTTACCTACTAGATTTGACCATTGTGCGAATATACCATTGCCATTAGAATCCCAGTCTTCAAACTCCCAGCTTTGAGTAGATTCATTGTATCTATATATGTCAGCATAGTATAGATCGGAGATGCAGCCATATTCATCTGGAGCTTCTCCACCTCCAGGTAGATGAATCTGAGTGTATCTCACTGGTACATACCAATCTTTACTACCCTCATTGGGACCATCTTTATCTTGTGCATAGAGATAGGATTTAAGTCCACCTACTAGTAATACATATTTTATATTCCATTGTTCAATAGCATCTTTAATAAAATATTTAATCTGCTCTGGTTTATCTCTACTTTGATATTCCCGGTAGATCTCTTCCGTTGTTTTTAGAATAGTTTTAACACCCATACTATTTTTGTGATCTATAAGAGGTTGCAATGCTTGTGAGAATATCTCTGGAGTTATTATTACTAGATCATAGGTTGAAGAAGATGTAGTAGAGCTTCCAGGATCATTATACAGTATTTCTATCTCAGCATCATCTATATAGTATATTCTATTCTCTGCAGGTAGATATTGAACAGGGTGAATCTCAACTGTTACAAAAGTAGTTTGTATACCATTTCCATCAAGTCCACATCTTATACTATAGGTATACCAGTTACCAGGAAACATATTATAGCTGTTATAGGTTTCCTCATCTTCGTAGAGTTTAATATTGTGAGTATAATCTTCTATAACTGCTCTTGGAGCAGGTATAATCTTAGTGTTAATCTTTTCCTCTAGAATATTAGAATATCTAATTGTAACACTTTTAATCTCAGCTTTTCTTGAGAAGGTAAATGTCTTCCTATAGGTAGGTAGCATAGGTTTATCTGGATAGTTTAGATGAGAATTTGCCTCATCTAGATGTATAGTTAGATAGTTTCCTTTAAATTGAAATTCTGGTTTGGAGAATTCTATAAACTCTGTTTTCTTAGATACCTTATCTAGTACACCAGAGGCAGCTACGCTACTTAAAATTAAAGCCCCTATGGTTAATATTAAAACTATTTTCTTCATTTTTATAACCCCCAAATTAAACATGCATTTCTAGAATAAAAGTTTTTTCATTAGATATATGATAAATTGAATATTATTAAAACTATTTTTTCTGTTCCCTCAGTTTTTCTATATATCTATCTGCATCTTCCTTTACCCATTGAGAGACATCATATTTTACTATAGATCCATCTGGTTTTAATGTTACAACCTTTTTTATACCAGCGTTTATAAGCGCCCTCTTACATCTATCACAGGGTCTACCTTCCTCTGTAACATTTCCATCAGGATTCTGTCCATAAAGATATAATATACCATCTAGAACACTTGAACCATGTCTAGCTGCATTGAGCAAAGCATTTTCTTCTGCATGAACCGCTGGGCAGTAATCGTAACCTGTATAGGAGGGTAGATTCAATAGATCTTTGAGACAACCAACTTCATTACAGTTTACTGACCCTCTAGCAGGTCCATTATAGCCGGTTGAAACAATTACATCTCCTTTTACAATTATAGCTCCAAATTGTCTCCTTACACATGGTGATCTCTGAGCTACAGCTTTTGCTATATTCAGGTAATATCTATCCTTATCAGGTCTAAAATTTTTAGTATTTCTTGAAATATTTTCTACCAACATTGATAACCCTATTATACTCTAGTTTTTGAGATTTATGTTTTTCAAGAAAGAAATTGTAGATAAAAAATTATCTAGAGCATAGGGTTTTAAAATTTTAAATATCGATAAATGATATCTATTATCTATGAAAGCTATAATTTTAGCAGAGAATGATTTTGAAGATCTAGAGTTATTTTACCCTTATTATAGGTTAATGGAGGAAGGTATAAAGGTAGAGGTTGCTTCTACTCAGAGGGAGATAACAGGTAAAAGAGGTTATACTCTCAAACCTGATATGAATTATAAAGATGTTAATCCTAGAGATTATGATATCCTAGTTATTCCAGGTGGTAAATCCCCTGAGCGGGTTCGTTTAAATAAAGATGCTTTAGCTATAGTTAAACATTTCTTTGAGGAAGATAAACCTGTAGCAATAATATGTCATGGTGTACAGGTTTTAATATCAGCAGGTGTAGTAAAGGGAAAGAAAATAACATGTTGGTATGGTGTTAAAGATGATCTCATCGCTGCTGGTGGAGAATTTATAGATGCTGTAACTGTAGATGGTAATATAGTATCAGCTAGAAATCCCGGTGATCTAGCAGAGTGGATGAGGAAGTTACTATCTATACTACAGAAAAGCTGAATAAAATCTTAGAGAGAATTTTAGGTATCAGTTGAAGATATCTAGTAATTGCTGTAACATTGAAAATAAATTCATATGATTATCTAGAAATCTTAGAAGTGGTAGGTTGAATTGAAGATTATTTTTAGTTGTACTGAGGGAAACCTGGATAATCTCATAGTCATTAGGGTTATCCTCATTTATAATTTTAATCTCCCCAGAGAAATCTTGATTTTTCTCCTCTGGCACTACTAGTGAGATATGTATTGCCTCCCCTCCTGTTTCGGGGTATATATAGTCTCCATCTGGCGAAAACGACCATTCACCCCAATCGGGATATGATACTATCTTCCAGTTGAGTTTAGAGAAACTCTCACCAATATTTCTAACAATTATATCAGATTCTACCTTTGATCCTGGTTTAATATTTCTCCATATAATGTTGTTATTATTGCATTCTAGATCAGATATCTTAGATATTAAACCTTTTATGCAGAAGTTAGCAGTGTTATCATAGTAGTAGAGATCATGCCATTCTCCATCTTTATAATAGAAGCTTTCACCTGGATGAGAAATTGATTTAATAGTGTAACCCCATACGTCGCTTGTTCTATCATAAGGTATTCCTCCATCGGATAATTCTAGGTAGATATAGAATTGATCATTAGCAGTTAGATTAACTGGTTGATTAAGTTTGATTGTATGGAAACCTCTAAAATCTATGATACCAGAAGCATTGGATAGCTCCTCTAATAGTTCACCGTTTTTGTATTCATCAAATATTCGAACTTGATAATGTACATTATTTTTACAGGTGAAGAAGCTAACAGCTGATAGGATTTCATTATCTACAGCAGTGAAGGCATTAAAGGCTTTATTGCTTATATTGAAATCTCCCTGCCAACCGTGGTAGTCATGATAATAAACTCTTTTATATGGCATTGGTTCAACGTCTTTAAAAGCAGCTGTCCATTCATTACCATCATAAGGATGGCAACAATATTTATCATAATAGGAAATCCAGAAGTATCCATCTAAACCCCAGTTGCTACTCCAGCTATTTTTACAAAGCCAAGCACCTCTACCAGGGGCATTTGGAACAATTTTATTATCATTCCATCCTATAATAGCGACATTATGGTTTGGTCCCAAGGGACTATCTGGTGGCTGATAGTGAACATAGTTTTCATCTATAAAATCAGGGTCATATCTAAAGACAATGTTAATTGCGCCTTGTGTCATTATCTTATTTTTAATTAGATTAATGTTTTCTAGATTCTCACCTATATCAAAAATCTCTATATCATTTGGGTAGAATATCTCATATTTATCATCAAATCGATTAGGTGGCGTACTATACCAATTGGCATCATATTCTGTATCATCATTTGCATCTTCACAATACACTGCTCCTTCTCCCCTAGAAAAATAGGCAGCTGCGATTCTAAAATGTGCGCCTTGATGCGGTGGTAAACCACTGTTGCTATCTGGTGCATCCTCATTATAGAAAGTATTGAATCCATTCCACCAGTCGAGATGATATTCTGCAAGATTAGGTTCTTCTTTTTCACCAGCTTTCTCCCAGTTGCCAGTCATTAGAAGATTACTCTCCATACATGCTAGGATTGCATGAGCCCAGCAAGTACCGCCGCTTTGACATTTAACTGATGTAACATAGTTTCTACCATCAACATCTCTTAAATCGAACGCAGTGGGTGGATCTTCAAAATTTATTTCTGGTATACTCCCATAATCTGGTTTGTAGCTAGAATCATGTGGACGATCATAGCTCCAGAATATAGGAGATCTTTGGATTGTCTCATCAAATATATCGCTCCCTACAGTTACCGTAGGGAGAAAAATTATAACTAAAAGTATACATAATATTATAACTATTGTTTTCCTATTTCTCATAATTTAACCCCTTTCAAATAAAAAATAATGAACACATGGAATTTAAATATTGCCCAGATTATTTTGAAGGAATTACTTTATATCTTCAAAAGGGATTATTGAACGATTTTTGCTTATTTAACGATTTAAATTATAACAACATCTAAAT
>QMTB01000071.1 GCA_003649845.1 Thermoplasmata archaeon
ATATGATATTTATCTATAATAATTGTTAAATATATATTATGATATTTATTAGTGGAGAGAATAGAATATGAGGAGTATTGGTTATATATCTCCTTTGGTCATTTTCCTATTTATAGTGATGATATTATCAGGAGGGGTGATGAATCATGCTACTGATGGATGTTTTCAAAGAGATAATTCTCTCTCGTTGCATCATTCTGATAGCATCTATTATGTGGATCAAAATAATCCCAATGCTAGTGATTCTAATCCTGGAACAGAAGATCTACCTTGGTTGACTATACAAAAGGCAGCGGATACCTTAGAAGCTGGTGACACTGTTTATATTAAAGAAGGGGTATATAATGAACAGGTTATACCTAAAAACTCAGGTGAACCTGGTCAATATATCTCCTATATAGGTTATCCTGGTGATAAAGTAGTAATTAATGGTAGAGATATAGTTTTACCGGATGATCTAATAGGTTTATTCTATATCTCTGATGAAAGTTATATCCGTGTTTCTAATGTAAATATAACAAACGTTGGACATTATATCGATAATGCTGGGATTTTAGTTTATAATTCTCATCATATCATCATTGATGATAACTATATTTATAATACTACTTCCTCTGGTATAGGAATCTGGGAAAGTAGTGATATCATTGTTGAGGGTAACAAGGTTATTTTAGCTTGCAACGATGGAGAAGAAGAATGTATAACAATCTCTGCTACCAGTAACTTTGAGGTTAGAAATAATGATGTATATAATAGTGGACCAGGTACTCTTGGTGGTGAAGGTATAGATGTTAAAGAAGGCTCACATGATGGTAGGGTTCATGGGAATAAGGTTTATAATATAAATCGAGTAGGTATCTATATTGACGCCTGGGATAAACATACATATAATGTTGACGTCTATCAGAATATTGTATATAATTGTAGGGATTATGGTTTTGCAGTAGCTTCAGAGAGAGGTGGATTATTAGAAGATGTAAGAATCTACAATAACATTGTATATGGTAATAGTGTTTGTGGTATAGGGGTAACTAGCTGGGGTGGAGTAGTTTTTAGACATCCTATGCAGGATATAGAGATAATAAATAATATCTTCTATGATAATGGTAGAGGAGATTGGGGTGGAGGGGTATCAATTGAGAATGGAGATGCAGAGGATGTTATTATTAGAAATAATATCTGCAGTCAGAATCTTTTATTTCAAATACAAGTAGAAGTTGATATTCCTAGTTTGAAAGTAGATCATAACTTAATCGATGGATATAGAGGTTATGATGATGAGATCTATGGTGACGACTATGTTGAGGGGGACCCATTATTTATAAACCCTATAAAGGGTGATTTCCATTTAATGAAAGGTTCACCTGCTATCGATAACGGCTCTTCTATCGCTGCTCCAATAGATGATTTTGATGGAAACTATAGACCTCATATGAAAGGTTATGATATCGGTGCTTTTGAATATCCAAGAACTAGATATTATGGAGTAGATACAATAGATAGAGAAGATTTTTCATTTCTAAAAAACTATTTTAAAGGAAACGTAGCTGGTGTTGCATTGGAATGTAATATCGAGAAATGGGAGAATACTCTACGGGAAGCAGAAAAAAATGATATCAAACTCATTATATGGCCTATTGGTCATGGACATCAATATACTCCTTGGAAGTGGAATGGTACAGATTGGGATATCTCCGAGGGGTTAGAAGTTTTAGAATATGCAGAAAACTATGTTACCAATGGTGGGAAAGCGCTATTAGCTATATTAATGTCACATGAACCTTTCTGGAATGATGGAAATCCTTTTACAACAGATCAGATGAAACAACTTTATTCTAAACTTAAAAAATTTGCTCCTCATGTAAAACTATATGTTGCCTTTGGTTGCCTCTCATGTTTTGATGAAAACCCAAATACCAGGATTGAAAATGGGATCGCTGATATAGCAGGTATATGGTTACATTGTTTTGGTGGAATGGAAGGAAATATAGAGGATGCATTAGAGAGAATAGATAGAGACTATGAACTTATAGAGAAGAAAAACTTGGATATGCAGCTATTTTTTGCTATACAAACATTCGGTATAAAAGGTACAAAATATAGGATGCCATCTGCATCTGAGATGTTAGAATTTGGTACTATGGTTTTTGAGAAGAATAAACTCGATGGTATCTTTTGGTATCCATGGGGTAACCCTGCTAGTTATACAGAATGGCTAAAGAAGGATAGATATGATGAAAATGGTAATGATAGATGGAGTATTGTGAGATATCTCTCAGATGTTTATATGAATCATAGTGAGAGTTTATATGTAGATATAGTTAAACCATCTAATAATGTATATTTTATGGATAATGAATTGATGTCTTTTAGTTATCCTCTAATTATAGGTGGGATAACTATCATGGTAGATGTCTCAGATAATATTGATAAAGTAGAATTCTATATAGACAACAATCTTAGGTATACTGATAATAACCCTCCATTTTCTTGGTTCTGGAGTGAACAATCTTTTGGTATACATAACATAAAGGTTTTAGGTTACAATCAAAGCGGAGTGTATATGGATACCCTTAATGTTATAAGGATGACATGATAAAGAAGGTGTAGGTGATAAGTTTGTTTAATGAAGAATACTGGGATTGTAGCATTAACCCTCATAATCTGGTGTTCCTACTCCTCCAAATGTTAGAAAATCCTCAAACTAAAGAAAAGGGGGATGAATGTTAATGAAGAAGATTAGCCGTATAGCGGGAATATGTTTGATGATACTACTAGTTAATACCTCAACGGGATTCTATACTATAGGCGTAGCCTATAACGATGTATACATCCAAGATTTACCCTTCACCAAGGTTATAGATAATGCAGAGTCACTTGATAAATGGGTTATCATAGATCCAAGTATTATATCATTATCTTTATCCAATGATGCCTATGAGGGTAACCATTCTCTACATATACAAGTGAATCTAGACAACTATAGGAGTCTAATGGAGAATAACACAAGAGGGTTTGATGGAATCAAGGATCACCTTGCTATCTACATAGATTTCGATGAACTCCATGTGAACCCAGTGGATTATGATTACCTAGGTTTCTTCTTTAAATCACCTAATCCTCACTGTAAAACAATAATAGTAGCCTTGGATTCTCCACCAGAGTATGATCGAGAAGCATGGGCTAAATTTGTTTGGAAGGAAACCATTACTAGTTGGACATTATTCTATGCAGATCTACATCAACCCATGGTACACTGGGGTTACCCCAAGGGGAGTCACCGCTTATATCTATATGTATTCCCAGATAACAATTTAACAGAAAAATATATCGATGTCTATATAGATCTACTTGGTTTAGCAGGCAAGGGACTACAGATAGAAACCAATGAGTATAGGATGGGTGGAGCACCAGGAGATAATGTTGTATTCCTATTAACAGTGACTAAAACACTTGGTGACAACGAGGATACTTTTAATGTAAATCTCAATACAACGAACCTAAAATATATGCATACCTCAACGAGCATATCCTCCTTTAAATTAAGTAGATATCAGAGTAAACAACTCAAGGTTCTAGTAGAGATACCACCTTCTACACCTATTGATGAACTTGAGAGTGTAACTGTTGAGATTACATCTAATACAAACTCTGAGATCTCTAAGAGTATCACATTATGGATAAGATGCGAGGATAATAGAGGATACATCACCATAGATTATACTAAGGAAGAGGGATTGATACAACCAATATGGAGTTATATCTGTCAACTCCCTAGGTTTATATCATCAACTGATTTCTCAACCCTCATAAACTATATGGAAGAAGCGAATATCACTTGTATAAGAATGGGTTTACCATTGAAAGATGTCTTTCCTATGAGTGGAGATCCTAATGCAAACCCAGATGATCCTAGTGAATATGATTTCACTATGATAGATAACATGATAAATAGTTTACCAGATAACTTCAAGTTTATACCCATTGTTACAACTGTACCAAAAGTGTTTTCTTCTCAACCAGATTCCGATGATTATTCTCGTTATCCACCGGTAGATTATGAGTTGTATGGAGAGTTTGTTAAACATGTAGTGATGCATCTAACCACTGGTTGGGCAGATGGATTCCATATGGCGAATAGAATAATATATTGGCAGATTTGGAATGAACCTAATCTTGAGTTGTTTTGGAGAGGAACCCGGCAGGAATACTTCAAATTATATGAATCAGTGGCATCTAAAATCAAGGAGGTTAATGAATCCTATCTAGTTGGTGGTCCAACAACAGCAGGAGTAGATCTACCATATATAAATGCATTCCTAAGTTATATGGATACCCATGGTTGCCCAGTGGATGTAGTTGATTTCCACCACTATTCTAATAACCCTTATGATTTCGCTTCAGCCGTTAGGGATGTTAAAAATCTATTAGAGAAGTATCCAAGATATAGAGATGCTAAGATTTCGATTTCAGAGTGGAATAGCGCTAGAGACTTTGAGATGGATGAGTATGTCCTCAACAACATGAATGGAGCACTCTTTGAGGCAGCAGCATTGATAAGTTTGATAGATAGCGGTGTAACCTATGCATGTCACTATAACCTCATTGATAGTAACATGAGTTTCCCTGTTTTCATCCATGGTCCATTTGGTGTATTCTTCTATAGCCCATTGTATCCGAAACCTACTTATTATACTATTAAAGCATTCAACTATCTCTCAGATACTAGAACAAGGATTAGTAGCTCAGTGGATATAAAACACTTTGATACAATAGCAGGTAAATCAGATGATAAGATAGTGTTGATAGCAAATAATATGAATTACGGTGATAGTCTACTAGATATCATAGTGAGAAACCTACCATGGAGTAGAATTGAGTATAAGATATATGTGTTAAATGAGGATACCTATGAGAATAAAGAAGGATTAAAACTCATATTAGAGGATACATGTCAAGTAGAAGATAATAAAATATCTTTTAGTTTCCATGCCAGTGGTAAATCCTTATACCTAGTTGAGATCCATAGACTAACAGGTATAAGTATCACCAAACCAAAGAATGGTTTATATGTTTTTGATAAAAAGATAATACCCCTACAATATACAATAATAATAGGTGGGGTAACAATAAACGTAGAAACACCAAGAGATACAAACAAAGTAGAATTCTATATAGACAACAATCTTAGATACACTGATGATACCTATCCTTTTTCTTGGTTCTGGGATGAACTTGCTACTGGATGGTATAAGTTGAAGGTAGTTGCTTACAATTATAATGAAAGTGCTACAGATGAGTTAGGGGTTCTAGCATTTAACATATGAGAGAAACTGCAAAGGGATGAATATCATTGATTTTTTAATATTAAAAGATTCTAGTTGGATATTAGAAATTCTAGTAATTTATAGGATTAAAATATATTATATATTTCTAACGTTCAGGTTTTTTATAGGGAGGAATCTAAACCATAATACCGTTATTAGAGCCATTTCAAAAAGTTCTCTTAGTGATTGTACCTGGAATGCAAATTATTGATATGATACTCTAAGGATTTCGCTGAGATCAATTCTAGGCAGCATATATTCTCTAAAAAATTCCTATTTCTTTATTCTATGGGTTAACTTTGATTGGCATCCTGCTAGAGAACCATACGATATACAATAAAATTAGTCTAATCTAACATCAAAAGAAGTTATAAACTATATCATATTTTGGGTTAAACATGGATCCAGTTTGCCCACTTGATTATCGTTATGGTAGAGTAGAGTTGAAGGAGATTTTTGGCGAGGAGAAACGCTTACAGTATCTATTAGATGTTGAAGCGGCGCTCGCTAGAGCTCATGCAAAAGTTGGTAACATCCCTAAAGAAGCGGCTGAGGAGATTTCTAGGAAAGCTTCTATAAAATATGTTAGAATTGAGAGAGTTAAAGAGATTGAAGCTGAGATTAAACATGATATAATGGCTGTTACAAAAGCTCTTGCTGAGGTTTGCAGTGAAGAAGCAGCGAAATATATACATTTAGGAGCTACTAGTTATGATATCGTTGATACTGCTAATGCTTTACAGTTTGCTGAAGCTACAAAATATATACAGAATGGTTTAAGAGAACTTAGAAATACTTTTTTAGATTTAGCTAAAAAATATAGGAAAACCGTTATGGTTGGTAGAACTCATGGGCAGCATACTATTCCTATTACCTTCGGTTTGAAAATGGCTGGCTACGCTATGGAAGTAGAGAGGCATCTAGAGAGGATTTTTGAATGTAAAAGTAGAATACTTGTTGGTAAACTCTCTGGTGCAGTGGGTACAGGTGCTGCTCTCGGTAGATATGCTTTGAAATTACAGGAGGAGATGTTGAAAGAACTTAGACTCGGTATAGAAGATGTTTCTACTCAGATTGTATGTAGAGATAGATACAATGAGCTAGTAAGTGTACTAGCTAATATTGCTACTAGCATGGAGAAGTTTGCTACAGAGGTTAGGAATCTTCAGAGAGATGAGATAAGTGAGGTAGCAGAGGCTTTTGAAAAGAATAAACAAGTAGGTTCCTCTACTATGCCCCATAAACGTAATCCTATCACCTGCGAACAAATCTGTGGATTAGCTAGGTTAGTTAGAGGATTTCTTATACCAACTTTTGAGAATTCTATACAGTGGCATGAGAGAGATCTTTGTAATTCTTCTGGAGAGAGGTTTATACTACCTCATACCATGATATTAACAGATTGGATTGTATATCAGACTAATAAGGTGTTTAAGAATCTCAGAGTATACCCTGAGAGGATGAAGAAGAATTTAGAGTTATCTAAAGGTTTACCTATGGCAGAGGCTTTAATGATAAAACTTGTTGAGAAAGGTATGGGTAGAAATGAGGCACATGAACTTATGCGTAGAGTATCGCTTAAAGCAGCTGAAGAAGATAAAAGTCTCAAAGAAGTTTTCCTTAGAGAATATAAAGATTTGTTAACAGAAGAAGAAGTTGATTATGCGTTGAATCCTGAGGATTATCTAGGTGCAACAGAAGAAATTATTGATAGGGTTATAAAGAAATTAGAGAGAGAATAACCAAGGTTTTGCTGCTGGTATAGGATCAACATCTATCCATGGTATAAGACCTAGTTTTCCAATATGTCCAACTATTATCTTTGGTAATATATATGGTCTACCCCAATAATTCATCAACCAAACGTTTTTCTTAGATTGAGAAAACATAGCGTGTCTATCATTATTTATAAAATTATTTTGTAAAACTAGGTTTCCATCTAATTTACCTTCAATATATATACCTAGATGATTTTCAGATATATTGTTTCCTTCGATAGTATTCCAAGCGGAATCCTTGATATATATACCTATATTGTTAGAAGATACTTCATTAAAAGCTATATACGGAGAGGATTGTAGGATATACAAACCATCGGTGTTATTATAGATTTTATTGAAAACCACTATATTAGGTAGAAATCCTGAGAAATTCAAATCTTCTCTAATTGATATACCTTCTAGTTTATTATCCTTGATAATGGTATCAGCTAAAGTATTTTCATTACTTTCCATAGATACACCTATTACGCTATTCATGAT
>QMTB01000072.1 GCA_003649845.1 Thermoplasmata archaeon
ACCAAAATATGGAATATGGTTCTGGGTACATACAATCTACTCCTATGTTTTATTCACTGTAGGTAGTGTAATGATAATAGTAAATGCAATCTTATCGCCTTCTATATATAGAAAACGTTCTATAATGTTGACAATAGCGACACTTACACCATGGGTTGGTAAAATATCTTATGTTTTTGGTGTTATAACCATAGATATTTCCCCGCTTTATTTTGTGATTTCAATGGTCTTCATGTTAATAGCATTATATAGATATAGATTGATAGAGATACTACCAATGGCAAGAGAAGAAATCATTGAGATGATGGATGATGCTCTTGTTGTTTTAGATGAAGATAACAATATTATAGATATCAATCCTTCAATGGAGAGTTTTCTAAATTTATCCAAGAGAGAAGTTATAGGTTCAAATATAGAGAAGATCTTTAAGGATTACCCTGAGATAATTGATCTATTCCAATCAAATAAGGATTTTGAGAAGAGGATATTTACTAGAGAGATTAATGGTCAAAGAAAACACTATTCTGCTAAACTCATGTTAATAACTGATCCTTCAAATAATATCTTAGGTAAACTGATAAGTGTACACGATATAACTGATGTTAAAGAAGCAGAAGAATATGCAAAAGAACAAGAAAAGAAATTGAGAGTGCTAAATAAAACTTTAGAAGAGAAAGTAAAGGAGAGGACAAAGGATATAGAGAAACTGTTAGAGGAAAAAGATTTGTTTATACATCAACTAGGTCATGATCTTAAAACACCTCTTACACCATTAATAACACTTCTCCCAATTATAAGGGAGAGAGTAGATGATCCAACTACAAAAGAACTATTAGATACAACTATACAGAGTGCAAATTATATGAAAGATTTGGTACTAAAAACTCTTCGACTAGCTAAACTAAATATGCCATCGATGACAATTAATCGAGAAAAGATAGATTTATCAGAAGAAGTGAATAAAATTCTAGAGAGGAATAAAACAATCCTCGAGGAACATAACATAGAGGTTAAAAATTTACTGGATAAAGATATAACTGTAGAGGCAGATAAAGTATATCTAGATGAATTATTTGAAAACCTACTTGATAATGCAGTAAAGTTTACACCAGATGGAGGAAAAATTATAATTAAAGCAGAGAAAAGGAGGGATAATGAGATTAAAATCGCTATTCAAGATACAGGTATAGGTATGACAGAGGAGCAGATAAAAAAGATTTTTGATGAATTCTATAAAGCAGATGAATCTAGACATGATCTAGATTCCAGCGGATTAGGTCTTAGTATAGCTAAACGTATAGTGGAGAAACATGGTGGTAAAATATGGGCAGAGAGTCCAGGATTAAATAAAGGATCTACATTCTATTTCACCTTGCCGATTAAAGATTCATTGAAGAATATCTAGGAAGAATCTGCTCTGTGGTACAGTAGATAAATTGTCTTTAAAATATCTATTTTTGGTAGAGATTCCTAAGTTTTAGTTTAGTCTTTTAATTTAAGAGTAAGACAGAGTGTTTTGATTTCTCTACTATCTTCCTTTTAACATTTCTTATAGGTAAACCTAGTTTTCCTCTTTGTTTTTTCTCTCTCCCTATTACTATTAACCTAGGGTTTATTTCATTGGCTTTTTTTATAACCTCATTCTCAAATCTTCCTTGGATAAGCTCTGCGGTTATTCCTTTCTCTCTCATTTTATTAACAAAGTTTCTACCTGATAAAAGAAGGGTGTCTCTATCTTTAGAATATCTAGAACCTTTTTCATCAACTTCAACTGTATCCTCTGTATCAACGATGTATAGAATATGTAGTTTCCAGCCTAATAACTTGGATAAAATCAGGCTTATATTTGGAACTTTTTTATTAGGAGCTAGATTAGAACAAACACCTAATAATATATCTCTAGGGGCTTCCTCTGTATCCTCTGTTTCAATCCATACAGGTATCTTGAGAGTATCAATTAACCTATAGTTTAGTAAACAGGCTTTTTGATAACCTATTATAACTAGATCATAGCTATGATGTTTAACTTCTGATAGTATAACATCGCTGAATTCACCATATAATACTTTTTTATCAAAATAAATTGTATAATTTTTTAATAGTTTATTCGCTTCTTCGAAAACTATTAAATCCGCGGTTTCTCTCTCTTTTTTAATCACTTCTTTTTGAGTTTCTGTTTTATCTAAAAAAGGTAGATATGTTTCCAATAATTTCTCGGTTTTATGTAAGGTTTTCTCTTCCATTATATAGGCAATAGTTAGATTACTTTGAAAAATTTCAGCTAATTCTAAACCTCTTTTAATGACTTTTTTTGAATAGAACTCTGAGGATATAGGCACTAATATTTTTTTAAATAATCTATCATTATTCATAATCCAAGTACTCCTCTCCAGTATATTAGAGCTATTGTATAGATAATTATAACACATGCAATATTTGCAAATACACCTGCTTTTAGTAGATCACGCATAGATAGATAACCTGATGAATAAGCTATAGCATTTGCGGGTGTAGCTATAATAAACATGAAGGCAAAACCACCTGATAGAGCAATAAGCATAGATGCTAGAAGAGGGGATATTGATGGTAATTCATATGCTAGAGATATACCGATTGGTAGGAGAACTGCTACAGCACCTGTATTGGACATAACATTTGTTAGAATAACCGTTACTAGTATGATACCTAGAATTATAAAAAAAGGGTTTCCTCTCATAAAGGTAAGCATAGTTTGCGCTATCCATCCACCTGCACCTGTTTCTTCTAAACCTACACCGAGAGTTATTGCCCCACCATACATAAGTATAATACCCCATGGAAGACGTTGTTCAACATCCTTCCAAGATATACATTTAGTAAGAAATAATAGGAAACTACCTAATAAAGCAATCCCTGCTAAACCAAAATCAGAGTTTGAAAAGAGAAACCAGAGTATAATGGTAAATAATAGTATACCTGCTGTTTTAACTTCATCTCTATTTATAGAACCTTGAGCTGCAAGTTGTTCTTCTATCTTTTTTTTTGCAAGTGATATGTCTAATACTTCTATTGGGAAAACTATTTGCAATAAAAACCATACAACTGGTATGGCGATTAAAACTATAGGTACTGCATATATCATCCATTGCATAAAAGATATATTTATACCATGATTTGAAAGTATACCAACTGTTAGAGGATTCCTTGCACCACCTACCAGTGTACCTAAGCTGCCAATAGAAGAGCCATATGCTACACTGAGCATACTTATTTTACCGAAATTACTCTCTTTAGGTATAACACGCATTGCTAGAAGTATAGATGTTATAATAGGTAAAAATAATGCTGCTACTCCATGTCCGGGGATGATAAATGATAGTAGAGCAGAGGAGAATATAATTCCAAAAGTAAAAATTCTAGGATTGTTTTCAAAACGTTTCAGGAAACCTAAAGCTATTCTTCTATGTAAACCTTGTTTTTCAATTGCTCCAGCTATAATAAAAGCACCGATTAAGAAAAATACAGCTTGATTTCCAAAGGAGGAAAAAACTTTATCAGCAGGTATTAAACCAAGCATAGGTTGAAGAATCATTATAAGTATACCTGTAGCTGGGAGAGGTATAGGTTCAGTGATCCATAACATCGCAGCCATTATGAGGATACCAATCATGATCTGCGAGTTTCTTGTGAGACCATAAGATGGAGGGAGATAGATGGATAATAGGAGTATAACAAATGCAAATATTAAAGAAAAAATATCTTGTTTTTTAATATCGGAAGGTTCATTTAAACTATGTGTCATCCCATCAATCAAGAGTATAAACCTCATACTGTTTTTTAGCGTTACGCTATCCTCCTCTGTCTATATAGACGTCTATCAACACTTTGAACCATAGCATCAACATCTGCATCTTCACATCCTATAAAAGAAGTAATTTCCTCCATATAGGGTCTTGGATCTAAGATAATCTCATTATAGTTTACAAAGAGGATATCAACATCTTCTCTCTCAATCATCATCTTCTTAACCGTAGAATTAAGATGTAGAAATGCCCTTCTAGTTTCCTCTCTATCCTTATCTTTACCTCCCATCATCTTCTCCATGGAGTCAAGTATCTCTTCGATGTCTCGTTCAGAATAGATAACCTTATATCTACCAGTAGGCAGAAATTTTAATCCATAAGCAGTTATTTTAATGAAGATACCGCGATATTTCTCAAATGGAAATGTACCCTCCATAAGTCGATTGATTATCTTCCCTCCTTCTAATTCAAAATAGCCTTTTGGATTATTTTCATCAGGTTTACGACTTTCATCAAATGCTATTGGAAAACCTCCAGCATATAGAGCTTGCATAAGCATAGAAGTACCAGATCGCTCTAATCCAGATACAATATAATTATATTCAGGGTTTAACTTCATAATATATCCCTCTTCATTTTTTTATCCATGGAGGTATCCTAATTCCTCCATTTTTTTAATAACTCTATTCACGCTTTCCTCAATGGTTTCTTTATCTGTTTCAATTATCAACTCTGGATTCTCTGGAGGTTCATAGGGTGCATCTATACCTGTGAATTCTTTTATCTCTCCCGCTCTAGCTTTCTTATATAATCCTTTTGGATCCCTCTCCTCACATACTTCAAGAGGAGCTTTTGTATAAATCTCCATGAATCTATCTTTTAATAGAGATCTACAGAAGTTTCTATCCCTCCTATAAGGTGAGATGAATGCAGTGAGTGTTATAACCCCTGCATCTGCAAAGAGATTTGCAACCTCTGAGATGCGACGTATATTTTCAGCTCTATCCTCTGGTGTAAATCCAAGGTCTTTATTCAATCCATGTCGAATGTTATCTCCATCTAATACATATGTTAGTTTTCCTCTTTCATGTAATTTATATGCTACTTCATTTGCAAGTGTTGACTTACCTGATCCAGATAGGCCTGTAAACCATAATACAACTCCTTTCTGATCCAATAGTTTCTCTCTTTCTTCTCTAGATACCTTGTGGGCATGCCATGTTATGTTAGTTGCTTTTTGTTTTCTCATAGATTTTTTCCTCCTTTTTTAAGATTTAAGATAGGATATCACATCTGATAGAAATAAATCTGTTTTATCTTTAGGTATAATTGCACCTAAAACTTCTTTTTTACCTCCGCATTTAAAACCGAGGTTTTTCCCTTTTTCAATTAATGGTTTCATATCTTTATCAGTAGTGCGTACATATAGTTGATCTGAATCTTTGAAGAAACCAGTATTTACAACAACAGTTGGTTTTCCATTACTCCAAGCTATCTTACGTGTAACAGTGGATATGATATTATATGGTGTATTCATTTTTTTTATTATAATTCCATTTTTGATTTCTAATGGTTGAGAAATCTGGGATTCTATCTCCTCCTCCAATAGTTTAAGATTGTCATTCCATCTTTCATTCTCAAGGATTTCTTCCGGCGATTCTATCTCTAGCAACTCCCATGGAGTCTCTTCTACAGCTGTTTTATCTCCCAGTTTATAGTTTGAATCTAAAAGATATACCATTTTGAGGAGGTCATTAAAAGATAGATTGTTCTCTTTAGAGAAAGTATTTATATGATTCCATATAAGTTTGTTATCCTTGATTTTCTCTTCATGATCACCTACTACGCCTAATACAGCATATAGATTAACAGGGTTTTTTATATATTCATTGATAATCCAACTTGTTGATGGATATCTATTTGGATCTTCTCCTTTTATAATTGGGTTATAATGGAAAACATTTGGTATGATTTTTCCAAGGTGATGATCAAAGATTATTATCTCTTTAGTCTGAGTTTTTAATTTAACGATGTTTTCCATTGGAAGAGACATATCAAGTATTATAATGAAATCGTAGCCTCTGCATCTTGTTATCTCTTCTTCAGTTAGATAGTAGTTTCCAAGTGTAGGTGTAGTATTAGCGATATTATTTTTGTCTAGTTTTCTAAGTAGTAAAACAGTTGAAGAGATTCCATCAGCATCCCAGTGATGAATTATTAGTCCTTTACCTTCTAGTTGATCTAATTTCAATATCAATCCCTTCTATTCTACAAATGGTTTTTCAAATTGAAGTATTGTATCTGCTACTTCTTTACGCATCATATTTTCTGGAGGTCTCTTTCCTTCTTGTAATAGTTTACGTATGTTTTTACCGCTAAATTGAATGTGATCTTCTTCACTATGTGGACAGGTTTTTTCATTTACAACACCATTACATTTTTTACACCAGGAGAATGATCTGAAGAATATAGGAATAATTCCTAGATCAGGGAATTCTTTGAATATCTCATGTGCATCATAAGGTCCATAATAGTTTCCGACACCTGCGTGGTCTCTACCAACTATGAAATGTGTACAACCAAAGTTTTTACGCATAATAGCGTGATGTATTGCTTCTCTTGGTCCAGCGTATTTCATAGAGGTTCTTAGTATTGCTAATACTGCTCGTTCTTTGAGGTAGTAATGTTTAATTAGCGTTTCATATGATTTTAGTATAACCTCGTCTTTAAAATCACCTGTTTTCTTTTTACCTATGATAGGATTTATGAATATTCCATCTGTGAAGGTTAAAGCAGTTTTTTGTACGTATTCATGTCCTAGATGCGGAGGATTTCGTGTTTGAAATGCAACAATCTCTTTCCAGCCTTTTTCTTTAAATAGAATTCTAGTTTCTATAGGTGTTAGATGGTATTCATCGAATTCACGTGGTTTAGTTTCAATTAGAGTTATAGGACCTCCTATGAAGCTATCTTTCATATTGAAGATTTGATTTACACCAGGGTGCTCTAAATCTGTTGTTCCATATATTTCGCGAGCTAGAAGATGTTTATCATATCTATATATCTCCTCTATATCTAGTGTAGCATGTAAACCTGTTTCCTCGTTTGTAAGTAGAATGGTGTCTCCTTCTTTCAATCCATTGAGATTTAAATCTAGAAGTATTGGAATAGTCCAAGGTATATCATTAGTAAGGCGTTTATGGTGAACAACTGCATCAAGATCGTTATAGCATAGAAAGCCTGTTAAAGGGGAGAATACACCATTAGCTATATTTATTACATCTTCTGCTGTTGTTGTAGAAACTTTGAATTCGGGTATCTCTTGTAAATCTACTGATTTAGATGTACGTCTATTTATCAATATGTTACCATGCGGTCTGGGCATATCTATCGCCTCAGTCTAGATATCCTAGGGCTCGTAGTCTTTCTTTTACTTTCTCTTCATCTTCTTTGGTGAAAGCTTCTTCCTCCTCTTCTTCCATCCCAGACAGCACTTCTCTTAGAACATATGTGACATATGAGGAGAGAGAGTGAAACCCTGTTCCTTCTATTCTTTTTTTTATCTTCTCAGCTAGAGGGGTTGGAATGGAGATAGTTGTATATTTTTTATCATCTGTTTTCTTGTCACTCATAATCAAACACCATCATATCATTATATATAACGATATGTAATTACAT
>QMTB01000073.1 GCA_003649845.1 Thermoplasmata archaeon
ATATTACCATTAGCTCTAACTATAGTTTGATATATAATAACTATCTTAATAACACTTATAATGCTTATGATGCTGGGTTTAATTTTTGGAATGTTTCTAAGGCTGCTGGTTTGAATATTGTTGATGGTCCTTATTTAGGTGGTAATTATTGGAGTGATTATTCTGGTAGTGATACTGATCACGATGGTCTTGGTGATACTAATTACACAATTTCAACTGGTAACAATAATGATACTCATCCACTGGTTATCTCACCAGCTGTTACATCAACCAGTCCCTCCAATGGCTCAACTGGAGTATCAATAACAACCAATATTATTATAACATTTAATAAACCGATGAATCAAACCTCTGTAGAAGGTAACATTACCTTCTCACCAAGTAGTAGTTATAGTTGGTCAAATAATAATAGGACACTTACTATTAATCCATCTTCAAGTCTTAGTTATTCTACAACATATACTATTACTATAGGTTGGAATTCAACCGATAGTTATGGTAACGTCATGATTAGCAACTACTCTTTCCATTTTACAACAGAATCTGCACCTAGTAGTAGTGGCGGTGGAGGCGGTGGTGGAGGTGCCCCACCAGCTAATAATCCACCTACTGCTGATGCAGATGGCCCCTATAGTGGTTATGTTGGTGAAACAATAAGTTTTGATGGTAGTGGTAGTAGTGATCCTGATAATGATGAGCTTACATATACTTGGGATTTCGGCGATGGAAGCACAGGCAGTGGTGTAACACCAACACATATCTATCATTCAACTGGAACATATAATGTTACACTAACAGTTAGTGATGGAACAAGTAGTGATACTGATACCACTACTGTAACTATATCTGAGCAGCCCTCTGGTGGCGAAGAAGACTCGGATAACGATGGTTATCCTGATACAATGGAGGAATCCTACGGCACCAACAAGTCTGATCCCAATGATTATCCAATAGATACCGATGATGATGGTATACCAGATGATCCATCAGCTGATGGAAACTATACTGGTGATCCAGATGATGATAATGATGGTCTCCCGGATGCAGTTGAAGAACAACTTGGTTCTGATCCAAAGAATGCAAGTGATACAATAACTATTGATGAAGATGAAAACCTTGTTGATACAAATAATGATGGGGAAATAGACACCTATTATAATAAGAGTTCCCATATAGAAACAGAGTTACAAAAACTAGACAATGGTTCCTATTATGTTGATACTGATGGAGATGGAGAATGGGATCACCTCTATAATCCTACTACAGGTAGTTTTGAACCTTATTCAGCAGAGATAGCTACTATTGGACATGAAGAGAAAGGATTTCCATGGTTGATAGCAATAGTAGTAGTTATAGCAGTGATAATCCTACTACTAGTGATACTCATTAAACTAGGGGTTATAGAGATAGAATAATCCTCTCTCCCTCTATCTCTATTTTATTGATAATATCCTAAAAAAACTATATGGAATCCTATCTTATAGCATCCTTCTCTTCTAATTTAAAACTGAAATTCCCAATTTTATAGAAGGCTCATCTCTTTGATTCATCGAGAGATAATATAGTGGATAATGCATAACCTTTTTTGGGATGGGATTGTGCTGGAGCATGGGTTAGTGAAAAAAAGTTTTTCTACCAAAACGTGAGGATTGCTTAGAATATCTTAGAGAGATTTAGATGGCATGGAATTGTTAGATGCCCATTTTGTGGTTCCAGTGATATATGGATTGATGGAACCACTTCCAAGGGTGCAAGGAAGTATCAATGTCAGAATTGTTATCATTATTTCAATGACCTAACTGGTGCGATCTTCGATAACCATAAGTTTCCATTAGAGGAGATGTTCTACATTATTAAAAGAGATGGAAGTAAAGTCAACGAATCAGATTTCAAAGGAGTTGAATAGGGATTATGAATCAGTATTGCGTTTTGTACATGAAATACAAGGAGTGGCAGGTAAACATCTCCGTGAATTTACACTAGCAGGTGTTATAGAGTTAGATGAGACCTATCCTCATGCTGGAAATAAAGGTGTAAAGCAAAGGAATCCAGGAAACGTGGTCTGAGGAAACGTGGACATGGGTACATGGAAAAGTGATAAACCACCTGGTGGTTTACAATGGTAAAAATGGGGGAAACAAAAACAAGGTGAGATTCAAAGTTATGAGAGATCTATGGAGTATAAAGGTGAAACTATCTAAGTTAATTTCAGGGAAAGTGATCTTGAATACAGATGAGTATACCATCTATGAAGGTATAGCTGATGATATACCTGAGGTAGTTGAGCATAGGGTTGTTAACCATGGTAAATGAGAATGGGTGAGAGATGATGCTCATGTTAACACTTGCTTGAGAATAGGAATCAATTCCTGAAAGCTTATCTTAGGAGGTATAGAGGTGTAGCAAAAAGATATCTACAAGGTTATCTTGATCTTCTAGCTTTGCTGTTGAATGAGAAAACAAAACGGTTTAACCTTGTAATACTATCCGATTATTCACCGACATGAGCCTTATAGAAAATTGATAGGAAAAATAAATCTTGTTTAGTTTTCATTAACTCTAAATAGGAGAAACCAATGTATAATCTATCATCTGGAGATGTGGGTGAATAATATGGGTGAAATGAAAGAATCTGTAGAACAAGTTATGGATATGCTAAAGCTGATGTCAAAAGAACAACCTCAAAGTATGAGATATTTCAAAGAGTTCATGGGTTCAGTACTTAAAGAAGGAGTGCTTGATACAAAAACTAAAGAACTTATAGCTGTTGGAACAGCTATAACAGCTAGATGTAAATATTGTATAGCGATACATGTCGAGAAGGCTTTAAAAGCTGGGGCTACAAAAGAAGAGATTCTCGAGGCAGCTTCTGTTGCTATACTGATGGGTGGTGGCCCAGCGATGACATATGTCGTTGAAGTTAAAAAAGCACTTGAAGAGTATCTTGGAGAAGAAGTGATGTTACAATAAATTTAGATTCTTTGAAAAGTTTTCCATTATTTCTTCCTTTCCTCCCTATATTTTCCCTAAATTTTTCACATTATTTTCTTAGATTGGTATACTAAGGGAAATCTAATTATAATGTTATATCTTTAAAAGGGTTTTAGATGGATAGATCTACTCTCACTAGAGAGATACCTTATATGGGAGAGACTACCATAAGAGAATATCTAGATGAAGTTATACCTCTTCTTAGAGAAGAGAAAGCTTTTATAGAGAGTGAGATGAAAACTATATTCTTCATTGGAGATATACATGGTGATTTTGAGACAACAAAGGCTATAATAGATGAATTCTTTGAAGGAGGTTTACTAGTTTTCCTAGGAGACTATATTGACCGGGAACCTATGAAATGGGGTTCTATATACACTATCACCTATCTTCTAATATTGAAATCATTATACCCAAAAAATATAGTTTTACTTAAAGGAAACCATGAATGTAACTATATAATACCATGTTATCCATATGAGTTTGAAAGGGAGTTAAGGGAGAAATTCGGCTCATCTGGATTACATGATAAATTTGTTGAAGTCTTTTCTAACCTACCTGTAATATTCAAAGGATACAATGCTATAGTAGCACACGGGGGTATACTGAAGGATGCCGATTTGAATACACTTAAAAATCTAGATAAAAATGATGTAGATGCTCTTTCAACTCTAGTATGGGGTGATCCTGTTATCTCACCTGTATATAGAGGTATAGGTGAGAGATTCAATGAAAAGGATCTAGATATTTTCTTGAGGAAAACAGATTCCTCTGTTTTTATAAGAGGACATGATCCCCATCTACTTGGTATATCTATATATAATGATAGATGTCTAACTATATTCTCATCTAGAAGATACATGTATATGGGAAATAAAGGTATATTAGTCGCAGAGATTGATAAAAAAACTAAACATGTTAGTGATATAAATTTGAAGGATGTATCATCAGGTAGATGGATGCCATATAAAGTGAGAAAACTTTAAAGCCAACTTATATAAGTTTATATCTATTCTATGGAGATACCCTTTAGATTAGGGATGATGATATATGAATGGTAGATCACGTTTTCAGAGGCTTGCCTTTGATGAAAATCCAAATGTAGGTGTATTTGGTAGGGCAAATGATGAATATATTTTTATAAGGGAGGGTTTATCTAAAAATGTTAGAAGAAAGATTATAGAAGCTTTAGATGTAAGGTTTATAGAATTGAGGATTGCTGATGCAAATATAATAGGTTCCCTTTTAGCTTTTAATAAAAATGGTATGGTTGTTACAGATTTAGTATCTGATGAAACCTTAAATTTTCTTCAAGATCAGGGTTTAAATGTATGTGTGATTAATGATAAATATAATGCGGTTGGTAATGATATATTGGTTAATGATAATGGTGCACTGGTTCATCCTGATTTCCATGATGATGCTGTTAGACTCATCAGTGAAACTCTGAAGGTACCTGTATATCGTGGGACTATTGCTTCTTTGAAAACAGTTGGTATGGCCGCTGTTGTTACGAATAAAGGTTTATTATGTCATCCAAAGGTTGATGATGAAGAAAAGAAGATTCTTGAGAAGATATTTCAAGTCCCTGTTATGATTGGTACAGTAAACCATGGGGTGCCTTTGATTGGTAGTGGACTTATAGCAAATACAAAGGGAGCAGTAGCTGGTTCTCTTACTACAGGGATAGAGATGGGTAGAATAGAAGAAGCTCTACATTTGAATGAATAGAATAGATCAGAAAGCAATTTTTATATGATCATATAATAAATTAACTTGTAACAAATATTATTTTTATAATAAATCTTATATACTTAACTTCTATTATTAGATTGTCAACTTCCTGATAGGATGATAACATGGTAGAGAGAAAATACTATAAACTTACTTCAAAGGATAAGAAGATTGTCGATGTATTCTCTAACCTAGGCGTACCTAGGAATCTAGCTAAAACCCTTATGTATATCTCACAAGTAGAAGAATGTCGTTCTTCAGATATTGAACGTGGAGCAGGTCTTAGACAACCAGAGGTAAGTGTTGCTATGCAAGAGCTTAGACGTAGAGGGTGGGTTAGTAGACGTAATCAAAAAAAGGAGGGTAAAGGGAGGCCGATCTATGTTTATAAATTAGAGGCTTCTTTACCTGATATCCTTAAGGATATTGAACGGGAGAAACTAGAGGAGGTTAATTCTATTAAAAGAGATATAGAGGAACTTAAAGAACTTCTCAATTCAAGGTTGAAACAGTATTAAAAAGTTGTGTACGCCTAGAAAACATACTCGACAATTTATTAATAGAGAAAGATTTAAATAATGAATTGTTCATATATTGTGATGGGGAAGCGTGATTGCTATGAAACTTAAAAAAAGTATCGCTATAGGTATAATTGCACTTTTTATAGGCAGCGCTATGCTACCGATGAGTGGCACTGCTGAAGCGAGACATATAAGGCCAGTGACAATTGCATTGATGTTGATGGGAGCAGATGGTTTTCTCAAACCTAGGATATTAACTTTGACGCATGGGGATCTGATAAAACTAATTGCATTTATCGATTCATTGAAGTTGTTGAAAGATAGAGGTATGAGTATCAAAGATTTATTCCAAAGTTTAGGTACAGGTACTCTAAGTGAGATATTGAATCTACAATGGCTTGAGAAACTACCTGGTAAACCAATTATAAGCTATGGTAAAGGTAGAACCTATATAACACCATATCATGGTAGATTACAGATGAAGAAGTTAGTAGCTATGTGGAATTATCCAGATATAGGAGCAACTATTGTCTGGGGTAATGGGTTATCAGCGAAACCTACAAAGATTCTACTTAACCGTCAAATTGGATTAATGGCTGGATTTGTAGGTATATACATATATATACCACCATTGATAGAAGGCATGCCTAGTACAACATGTTTTATAGGTTCAGCTAAACTTGCATGGGGTGCAGCTTTCTAAAAGATCTTCCCCCTATTTTTTTCTTCTATTCTCTATTATTTTTCTTCCACTTATTGTTGGATATAATAATTTTCTCCTACCTTCAATTTTTACTTCAACAAGTCCTCTATTTATTAGAAATTGAATTCTTTTACCTGTAGTAACTCTAGATATGTTAAATTTATTACTTATATCTTGATATGAGACTATTATATTCTTTGAGGTTTGTTTCTCTATAAAAACTAGTATTTCAAATAGTTCTTTATCTAAATGTATCTCCTCGATTCTTTGATATGGTAGAGGTTTAAGTTCCTCCTGTAGACAGGATACTTCATAGTTTTGAAGCGATGAAGGATTAACTCTAACTAAAAGTATTGCATCTCTAGTAGAGATCATAGGAGATACATGGTATAATGTTTCTATTAAATCTTGGAAGGAAAATATGTTGACAAGATAATCTATTCTATCCAATAGGATAATTGTTTTATCATATTTTGTTATAAAATCAATAATTATCTCTTTTAAATCTTCTAATCTTGATATATTAGGTAGGTCATCTACAGAGGTTTCACTAAGTAGATATGCATCTATATTTCTACGGCAGGTTATCTCTTTTATCCTATTTGGATTACCTCTTGTTAGGATTAAACCTCTTCTCTCTTCAGTTATACATATATTATTTATCATTTCTATAGCTTTATCAACAGTTTCATCTAAAACTAGGTAGCTATAACCAGGTATAAGTTTCCCATGGAGTTCGATATTATGTGTTATATCCTTACCAATTATGAGAACTCCCATAGAGTTTTCAAGGGGTAATACCTTAAATAATATCATCTTCTTTTTTCCATTCTTTGTTTGAATAGGGGAATTCTGAGGGATTACAGATATCTTCTTTAAATCATCTACTGAATATGGTTTTTTAAATAGATTTATATCTACTAGTTTTCTACCTACAGCTTCTTCTGTTTTATAACCAGTTATCTGTTCAGATAATTTATTCCAAGCTGTAATGATACCATTTAGATCAACTGATATCATCATTACATCAGAGCTGTCTAATATATTTTGAAGTAACTCTCTAGATTCTTCTATATCCCTCTCCTTCTCTTTTCTCCTCTCTCTCTCTGTTTTTAACCTTTTGTTTATATCTTCTAATTCCACTGTTCTCTCTTTCACTATCTCTTCTAATTTTTCATATGCTCTTTTAATCTCTTCTTCACTTTTTTTTCTCTCAGTTATATCGTCTATGAAAGCTAGGACAGCTGGTTTTTCCTTCCATTGGAGCATAATTGGTTTGATCTCAACCCATTTTATATTTCCATATTTATCTACTATTCTAAAATCATATTTTTGAGGTACATTTTCTCCTTTTAATCGTTTAGTATAGTATGTATACACCTTTTTTCTATCATCCGGATGTATAATCTCTAAGAAGGATTTTGATAGAATTTCTTCTCTACTATAACCTGTTAACTCTAATGTTTTTTTGTTTATAAAAACTAGTTTATCATCTTGAGCTATGA
>QMTB01000074.1 GCA_003649845.1 Thermoplasmata archaeon
GTATAATAGGAGAATTCCATCTATCTTTATCTCCCATCAGATGAGGATAATGAATCCTCTTAGAATACATATGCTAGAAGAGGGAAGTGAATTGTTTAACTTATTTTTCTTTAAAAGATTTAGAGAAGTTATTGTACCCGATTATAGAGAGAATGATTTCTCAGGCAATCTATCTCATAACCTCAAGAGGATTGATGAAGATAAAATACATTATGTTGGTATATTATCAGATTTTAAGAAAATAGATCTAATAAAAAACATTGATTATCTAATATCTATAACTGGTCCAGAGCCGCAACGTAGTGTATTAGAAAAAAAGATTCTCTCACAGATAGATGATTTAAATGGAAATATTGTTCTAACTAGAGGTAAAACCGAGATAGAAGAAAATAATTTATCAGAGAATATAAAGATTTATTCCTATTTATCTAGAGAAGATAGAGAGGAGATTCTAAATAGATCTAAAATGGTTATATCTAGAAGTGGATATTCAACTATTATGGATCTAGCTGTTATAGGAACTAAAGCACTTATGATACCTACCCCCGGTCAGAGTGAACAAGAATATCTAGCATTATATCATCATAGGAAAGGCACATGTTATACTGTTGATCAAGATAATATTATACTATCAGAACATATAGAGGAAGCAGAGAAAACCAAGGGTTTCCCAGGAGATTGTAATGTTGAAAAAACCGTGGAAAATATATTAGATATAATCTATTCCACAACTTTATAAACACTTAATATATGATTGAGGAGAGAGGTATGAGTATGAGTTTAAAAGTAGCTGGAGGAAAAATTATACATCACTGGTTCTTCTGGCTCATACTCATAACTGGCGTAGCTATTCTTATACGTTCTATTCCTGCATATGTAAACGCTGCATGGGGAAACGATTTCGGTATATACTATGGTTTAACAAACTCTTTTATAAAAACAAAATCTATTATAAACCCATATGATGGATGGGGCAACTCATATCAGTATTTCCCAATTCTATATATGATTACAGGTATAGCCCATTGGATTACAGGTATACAGGTATTCTCGCTTCTACCAAAGATAGCTCCAATTTTTGGTGGACTCACGGTTTTTATATTATATTTTATAGTATATGAATTATTCCACGATCGCTTCATAGCTTTACTATCCTCTGCTCTTCTATCAGTAGCAACCTTCCATGTATATCAAACTAGTCATGCAGCTCCTCTAACCATGGGACATTTCTTTATGATGCTATCAATATATTTCTTTATCAGATATAGAGAGAATAAGAGAATGATTATACCTCTCATCTTATCCACCTCCCTCCTTATACTATCGCATCATTTTACTACATATTTCTATCTAATTAGTATAATGTTTATATTATTTTTTGATATCATGTATCATAAAGATTTGAAGCAGTATCATACATTATTATATGTTATATTTGCATCCTCTCTAGCTTTTGCATACTGGGCTTTTATTGCAACACCAGTTTTCTATGATTTTATGTCTGATAGATTATTTAATTCACCTCTAGGTATAGTAGCATTATACTACCTATTTTTATCTCTAGGCTACATCTCTATCATTCTAATTAGAAATAGAAGGATTTCTATTCCATCTTTTAACTTATCAATAGGTGAAAAAATCACCTTATTTTCTATTATAATTATATCCGCTGTATTCCTCATATCATCCCATAATATACCAGGGGTATATGTTAAACTAAATCCCATAGCAATATTTCTCTCTATACCAATGATTTTCCTAGTAAGTATTTCTGCTGCTGGTTTATCTCTAATAAAAGATAAAGGTGCATTAGTAAAAGGCTGGTTTTTAGCTATTCTATCATCTTTCTTTAGTTCATTCTTCTTTAACTTCTTCCCAGATAGACATCTAGAATATCTAATAGTTCCAGTATGTATCATTGCAGCTTTCACAATTAGAGAAACTCTAACTAATATAGATAATCTAAGAGCAAGGTTTTCACATCCATTTCATATGGTATCTAGGAGGAGAATGACAGTACTTAGTGTAATAGGCGTTATATGTATAGTAAATATGATGGCTGCATATCCAAGTGTAGAGGTATTAGATGCTATAGATGAAAGATTAACAGATCCATGTGTCAATGCATTGAATTGGATGGAAGGAAATCTCACCAAGGGAGTTGTAGCCTCTGATCATAGATTATCTATGCTTCTATGGGCAGAGGGTTTTCCTATTACATATGACGAAACAAATCTTACATGGATAGCGGAGAATATAAGTGGTTGTGCAGAAGAGCTTTTAGAGTTAAATATCTCTTATATTTTGATAGATGATATTATGCGTGATAATGTTTTAAACGTAGGAGTAGGAGTATACCTCCATATGACAAATGAATCCTATGAAAAGTTTTCAAAACCACCTTTTAAACTTGTATATAGGAATACTACAGTTAATAGTCTAGGTGAGGAGACACATTGGGCGGAGGTTTATAGCGTTAATCTAAGCTATATTTCAGATTTCCTTGAAAGATTTACTAAAGTGAAAATAAATGATGGATGAAACATCTAATCTGAGATTGCTTTAAAAAAATTATAGAAGAGTATAGAGAGTAGAGATTCCAGAGAAACTGAGATGAAATTAGATTATAGGGAAGGTACAATTAATGAGAAAATTTAATGATAAAAATATATGTTTCAATAAGATCCTGAAAAAAATTATTCCCATCGATGTAGTAAAAAGTGATTTTGAATGAAAGTTAATTTTATAATTGAAGATTTTGGTGCATTCAAATATCTAGGATGTGCAACTGCAGCTAAGAATCTATATAGAGGATTATCTGATAAGATAGATGTCAGATGGAATGAGAAAACCTATGATTTTGATATAGCACATTTCCATACCTTTGGGCCATCTTCATTGTTATATGCAAAGAGATTCAAAGGAGTTAAGATTATCACTGCTCATTCTACACCTAATCTCAACATTCAAAATATCGCCCTACCTTTCCTTGTCAACTGGTTATATAAGCCTATATACAACCGTTTTGATCATATTATAGCTGTTTCAAATAAATGCAGGAGAGAGTTGATAGAGGAGATGGGAATTAGAAAAGATGTGACAACGATATATAATGGAATAGATATAGAGAATTTTAAACCAGATAATGGTAAAAGAAAAACATTTAGAGATAGATATAAAATAAAGGAGGATGAAATCCTTATACTTACAGTTGCACAGAGAACTCCAAGAAAAGGTATATATGGGTTCCTGGAAACCGCTAAACGTTTCCCTAATCTAAAATTTATGTGGATCGGAGGATTTCCCTATGGAGGGTTTTCAAAAGAATACCTCAAAATAAAGAGAGCTATAGAGAAACGAAGTGATAATACAATATTTCCAGGTTTTGTAGAAGATATCACAGAAGCATATTCTGCTGCTGATATTTTCTTTATGCCATCTTATGCTGAAGGACATTCTATTGTAATGCTTGAAGCTTTAGCTATGAAACTACCAGTGATAGCAAGAGATCTCGAAGAGTTTAGAGAAGCTTTTGATGATAATCTCATTTACTTCAAAGATATAGAAGATATATCTGAGGAGATGTTTGATAGCAAAATATTAGAAGAATACAGAGGTAAAAGTAGGATAGTAGAGAAGTTTGATATAGAGAAAATCTCTGTTGAACATATAAAACTCTATGAAAAACTAATTTGAAGATTAAAATGGTAGAGGAAGAAATAGATGAAGGTTTTAGAGTTAAAGATAATCATTACACTATAGAGGTAGATAAAGATAGATATATTCTAAGAAGGTTTTATATCAAAAAGGATGGAAAACTATTGTATGCGTTTATTGGAGGGATGTGGTATTCTAAAGATGTTTTCTCTCTCAAACAAAAGATATCTCTACCTTATCCTTTCTCAACTTATTATACATTCAAAATACTTGATGAGAAACGTGATGATGAACTCTGCAGATCTCTACTATATGTGAAGATGCCTATAATTGTTCTGCAGTTTGAAGATAGATGCTTATCTGTTGAATTTGACCCTGTTATCAAGGCTGGAGAAAAAGAGGTGTTTCCCTTCATATCACTGAGCGAGGATGGAGAACATTACATCATAACCTTTTATCTGTTCAGAGATTTTGAAGTAAAGGAAAAGGAATCTGCCTGGCTTGGCATAGGGAAAAAAAGAATAGAATCTGTGGAAATAAAGGCTGGCGATACCTTTACCTTTTCAACAGTGGCGAAAGAGTATAGAAAATGGGGGGATGCTGTCAGGAAAATCGCTGAAAGGGATATCAAAGAGGTTGAGATAGAAGATGCAGAGAAGGTTTTCGAAAAAGGTAAACAAGCTCTATGGAGATCCTATGATCATCTAGCTGGAACCTTCCTACAGCTACCTTGGAGAGAGAGCACAGGGTTTACCTTTGTAAATTCAAGTTATTCTCTCCTTACCTATGATGCTGTTAGACTTCACTATTTTACCAGATGGTATAAGGTAAGCAGAGATGAAGATTTTAGAGAATGGAGTAAAAAACTGAGTAAACTCTTTGTTAATCCAAACCTCTACAAAATAAACCTTAAACAAGGTAGAGGAATCATTTGGTATAATATGACGAATCTGACAAAAAATGGTTTACAAGGTTACTTCTATATGGACTGTGGCTATAGTGGTTACCCTGGAGGTCAAGCATCTATAGCTTTTCATCTCCTTCAGTATCTAAAATATGAGAGAGATGAAAAAGTAGAAGAGTTAGTTAAGAAATCTCTTGAATATATTTTATCTACACAAAAAGAAAACGGCTCTTGGCCAATGGCTATACATCAAGAAGGTAAAATTAGGTTTCGACCTGAGAAACTTGATAGATATGAAACCTCTGGTGGAACAGCAGAATCTATAAGAGCTTTGATATCAGGCTATAAACAATTCAAAGATGAGAGATTAAAGAAAGCAGCTTTAAAAGCTTTAAAATATCTTGAAGATAGTTATCCTATATGTTATAATGGTTTGAGAGATATTGGTATAAACGAGGCTGAAGCTTTTTCAGCAATTAGCAGTATAGATGCTTTTCTCGATGCATATGAGTTAACAGGTAATGAAAGATTCCTTGAAGACTCTTTGAACTATGCATACTATACTCTCACCTGGTTTTATATGTATAATACGAAGAATCTAAAATTAAAATATAACTTCCATCCCATCTCTTATTCAATAACACCGCGTCTTTCACCCTACGAAAGTGTATGGGTTGTATCCACCTATATGCGTTTATATGAGATTACCAAGGAGGATATATGGAAGAGGTTATCTGAACATGTATACAATGAAGCGGTAAAATGGCAGAGTAAAAACGGAGGATTATCTGAAGGTGTTTTCCCAAGAGGTTTAGATAAGCTAAAATCTCTTCCTATGGAACAAACCTTTGCAACTGTTGAATTAATGCAAGCATCAACTCGATTTTTTCATCTAAAACAAAATGAAACATTAGAATCAGAGGAGTTAAAAGATAGACAAGGAGATAGAGATATAGAGATAGAGAGGAAAGGAGATTCGATATACATTTATTATAGAAGTGAAAATGTTTCCATATTTAATGTTAGACAATGGAAGATAACTTTTATTAAAAATTCAAATCTCAACAAATATGGTATAAGCTTATCTTTTTCAAATCCTTATTCGATTAAATCTAGAATTGCTAATAAAATTAAACAATCTTTGAGAGGTAAATATGGTAAATTTATATTAGGATTAGCAGATGCGCCGTTTTTCATAAAAGGAGTATATAATCCTAATAGAAGAAATAGAAAGATAGATATTCATCCATTTGAAGATATACATAGGAAAAACATTTCTATAGAAATAGATCATAGGAAAGCTAAATGTATATGCGAAACAAGATTCCATAGGATTTCTACAGAAATTAATGTTGGATGGAAAGATGGAAATCTACATGTACTGTTCAAACCAATAGAGATAGAGGTTTTATCTCATGATCTAAATTGTATACAAGTTTTATTTCCTATAGTTGGATGTAAACTATTGAAACGAAGAGGAAATCAACTTTTTTTCAATAACTTTAGTATAAAAGGTAATTTTCCAAGGGTTATAGAAACTGATTTTTATACTGCTGTTGATCAAACTTTAACTACAAACTGGACGCATGGCGGACTCTATAAAGATACTATTGATATAACTATTTTTAATCCTTAGATACTTGAAGATTTATAATCAAACCATAAGTGTATTATAAGATATTGAAAATCATGGTTTGTGGATAAAATTGAATCTAGAAGAGTAAAAATCTCTATTCTACTAAGTGTTACACTTAGCATTCTAATTATTATATTGATACTTTACTTCACTGTGGATGCAGAAACTCTCTCTATGTTAGAGAATAAAAATATTAGATATGAGTTTTTTATTATTGCTATATTACTACAGATTCTAACCTGGTTTATATGGGGTGCTAGACTTAAGGTTTTAAGTAATGCTGTAGTTAGACAACCCTATATCAGTTTATGGGAGTCTACAAAGATTGTTATGGCTAATATGTTTCTAGCTGGTATTACACCTTCTATGGCTGGTGGAGAACCAGTCCGTATCTATCTTCTAAACAAAGATGGTTTAAGCATTGGTGCCGCTACTGCTTCTGTACTTGGAGAGAGATTACTAGATGCATTTATAATATTAGGATGTGTTCCTCTTGCCCTCATAATATTCCAACAATATCTATCCCTTGGTATCATACGTCTAGGTTTAACTATAGGTGTATTTGTATTTATAATAGCGATAATACTATTTTTCCTATCTCTTAGATATCCTGATAAAACAAAATCTATTATAATTTCTATTAGTAGAAAATTTAAACGTTTCCATAGAAAAGATGATGATGGTTTCTCTATCGTCGAAAGGATAAATAGAGAGGTCGATGCCTTTCATAAAGGGATGTATTTCTTTTTGAAAGGAGGGCGTAAACCTTTTATCATAGCAGGTTTCCTAACTATTCTATATTGGGGTACAGCTTTTCTTATACCTTCTATGATCCTGCTAGCTTTGAATCTACCACCTGTATTTCTAGCATCCTATGCAGCACAGGTTTTATTGATCGTTATAATTATGATGCCGACTACACCAGGTAGTGCAGGGGTAGGTGAAGGTAGTATAGCTGCTCTCTATAGTGTATTGATTGGTTCAACATTTATAGGAGTATTTGTTCTAATATTTAGATTGATAACTTTTCATCTAAACCTCATCGTAGGAGCTATCTTTCAATATAGAATATTTAGATCCATTACTTCTTTTTCCTTTAATCAAATTCAACAGAAGAAATAATAAAAGGAAAAAACCGGAGATATCTTTAAAAGTATAGATGAAGAACTAATAGAACATCGCTTCCTCTAATATGAAAATTCATTGCTTATGTTATACTATTGTTCTTATTCCTTACAAACTATAAGAC
>QMTB01000075.1 GCA_003649845.1 Thermoplasmata archaeon
CCATGGGATAGAAGCTATAGGTTCTATCTGTAGTAGATTAAAGAGATGGGTGTTTAAACAACTTGTAAAGATTTTCAGAACATCTACTTCCGTTCTACCAGTATAAAATCTGCAAAAGTTCTATTCTATAATAAACATACTACGCTAAAACAGATTAAAGAAGCAGTTGATATAAGTCATAGAATAGGTTTTTTTACAGCTGGAACCTTTATACTAGGAGCACCCTTTGAAACCCGTAAACATTTCCATAATACAATAAAATTCGCTAAAACGCTACCTCTAGATTCTGTATCATTCCTACCTCTAAGATATATGGTTGGATCTACTTTATGGAAAAACGCTGTAGATGAAGGTAAGATAAAGGAAGATGAATATGTTGTAATAGCAGGTGGAGAATACAACCTAGGGTGGTTCACTCAAAAAGAATTAATCTCCTATTGTAGACTTGCACAGCTTTCTATCTAAGACCACTATTTCCCTTTAAAATGATAGCTTCTGCTTTAAAGAATAACAATCTTGCTTTCCTTCGTTCCTATATCCATTTCTTCCTAGGCATCTAAGGTGTATCGGCTGATACTGAATCAATGAAGAATGCAAGGTATCTCTGTGTATATTTTTCACTTTCATATCCAGTGCGTAAATGTGGTATCCATTGAGATATAGTAGAGAAAACCATTAGATTATCTTGTGATAGATCAGTGAAATGTTGACCACTATTGGCATTGTTTCCATCCCATGTTACAGTAAATGTTTTAGAGGATAAAGATGAGATAAAAACAGGTTTATCTATTGCAAAATCTAGTAATGCAAAATGATATGGATTACCTTCAGCATCATTCCATCTCGATTCAATCTCTGTTATATAAGATCTAACATTACCAAAATAGGGTTTTATACCATTATTTTTAACCACAACAGTAACCTCGATCTTGTTATCACCTAGCCATACAGCAGATGTAGAGATATTAACAGGTTTCACAACTCTGCTACCTTCTTCTTCTATTATAGATTTATAGGCATTAGCTGTCATATCAACATTACCACCAACGTTTCCAACCATATTCTTATCTCCACCATCAAAATATGTAGTTGGAACAGCTACTGTGAAAAACTGCTTTGAACGTTCCTTTGCAACAGGATTTACATCATAGACAATAGATACAAAATAGAATTGTGTTTCACCTTCCTCATATAGATTATATAAAGCCTGAGAAGCCACTGGGCAAGCTGGACACCATGTAGCTGTAACATATTCAGCGAAAACAGTATGAGTAAAATCAATAGTTTGACCACTTTTATCCATCTCTATAGTTGATGTAGATGCTCCTATAGGTACTATAAAAATTGCAGTAAACAATATAATCATAGCCGCTATCTTCCTTCTCATCTTGCATAACCTCTCAAACTATTATTATATAGAGGGTTCTAAAAAACCCTTAAACAATAATTATAAAAACTTTATTATTTAATTTTAACGGATGTTAACTTTTATACGTAAGACTTTATAAGTGTATGAGTGAAATAAATGACATCACCAGTTTTATATACAGTTGATGTAGATACCACCCTATACTTATGGGTAAGATGTTCTACTAAAACATTCTAGAACTATAAGAATTAAAAAAATATCCATCATGAGTTTGGAAAAATTAAAAAATAGAAAAAATTTTTTAGATTTATTATAGTCTGATCCTTCCAACTGCCCATCCATCTAATTTAGCAGTCATCCATTTAAATTTCAATAGATGTTTCTCTCTATCAATCCTATATAACCCTACTACTCTATAGATTCCATCATCTGTTGTTACTTTACCGATGAGATACCCTTTTTTCATTATGCATATAAAAGGTGTTCTATTATCGCTATCGGTTTCATTGAAAACTCCTCGGAATACTGCGAATCTTCCTTTCCTTATAATTTTTCCTCCGAAGTATCCATCTGGTGTTCTATCATCCATATACCCCCAGGCTCCTATTATTTTTACACTATCTGGAGGTGTATCATTTTCTGGAGGTGTATCTTTTGTATTGATAACAGGTTTATTATCTACTAGATTATTTTCTATTGGTGTTGCAAATACTAGCGCCGATGTTGTTAGTATAAATATAGATAGTAGGGCGAATACTATTTGTTTCTTTTTCATGTCTCTATCACCCAATTTATCTATAGAGTTAATCTTTACTTATATTAGTTTACCAGAATTATACCCAAATCTCTTCCAAATCTTATCTCATACTTATATAGAATAGTATAACTAATGCAACAGTTTCAAAGAGATGAGCTATTATAGAGAATATAGCCGATTGATATCCTAGTAGTATATAGAAGAAACCTTGTCGTGCTCCAATAGTTATTATGCTAGTAAGTAGATTTAGAAGAGGTATGCTGAGGAGAGATTGAATAAGCAACACTAGGAAGAATAGTATTAAACCTAATAGGAATGGAGATTTAGTTTTCTTAAAATCCTTTCTATATGACCATAGCAAGGCTATTAAAAGAACTAGGTTCATACATATAATTATTGTTTCAATTGTGAAATTAGTAGAGAATGAAGGCCATATCTCTATCACCTTTTCAGATTGCCCAACTCTTGTATATAGAGCACTTAAACTGGCAATAGAAACAATGATACCAGTTATCACTCCAGCAATTAATAGTATAAAAAGCATTAGAAGGGTTTTCATTTGAATACTATCATTATATTTCATTTCAATTCCTCCTTCGTCTTTCCTATTATTTTGTTTTTTTCCCAATTTTCTCCCAAATCTCTCTGAAATATTCTGCATTTTTTTCTAATAGATCTGATGGAAAAAACATCTTTCCATAACCTGAGCCAGTAGATGTAATTAGATGATTCTTCTCTAAAACATCTAGATGATGACGAATAGTTTTATAATCTAGGTTAAGTAATGTTGCAAGTTCATTAGCATTCCTAGGTTGGTTAAATAGCTCTTCTAGAATTCTACCTCTATTTATCCCACCAACTGTACCAGATAGAAGCCACCATAGCAATCTTTTAACTCCATGCATGGGATAAACCTGCAAGGTAGATATTAACTAAAATATGTTTTAAAACATTTGTTTTTTCATTTTAATAACTTGATTCCCATAACCCCATAATTTTTATATAACGGGCAGTTAATTCTCCTTGAGGGAGATGATTATATGAAAATCTTGGAGAGGAGGTTTTTAATTACATCATTTATGATGATGGTTTTACTATTCCCTGCTATTCCATTTTATGACCTCTCAGCAGAGAAACCAGCTGCTTCTCCTATATTCGGTTTCCACTCATATATAGATATTGATTTTGATGAAGAAGAACTCTCTGAACCTATACCCGTTGATGTACCTGTTGCTATAGGATGTACTATAACATATTCTACTGATATACCGGAAAACTTCCTATGGTTTCTACCAAAGGGACTTAGGAACCTTATACTTTATTGGAGGTATATCCCTATTCAAACTATTCACCTAGATATAGAGGATATACCAGAATGGGCTAACATATCTTTTCCTCAAACAAATATATCGATTGATATACCAACAGGGAATGATACTGTTCGAATAGAAAATAGTTTAATCTTTTCTCTCTCAAATTCTGCAATATCAGATAATCCATATACGATAAAGGTTAAAGCTAGTTGCAGTAGAATGGGTTTACTAAATGGATGTGAAGAAATTATTCTAGTAAACTTCACACCAGCATGGTATCCCGTTTTAACAATATGGGTTGATAATTTTACGATAAAGATGAAACCAGGAGAGACGATGGAGATACCGATATATGTACTCAATGAGGGCAACGGATATACAGAAGTTAAAGCAGAGATAGAGGAGGATTATAATACCTCTATTTTAAATGCATCGATAACTCCATCATCATTACAGATTAATATAAATGAAATAGGGGTTTTTGAAATATTTTTAGAATCCTCGCCGTCGATCAGGAATTATATGGCAACCATCCCCATTGAGTTTACTCCATATCATATATCAACTGGAGAGAAAGGGTTACCATATATCATATACATCCGGGTTATAATCTCCTAGAAATCTTAAGGAAATCTAGAATTTATAGTTAACCAAAGTTTACATTAGAAGATCGTTCTTGAAAAAAGAACTTGGAATATAAAAACGTTTGATTAACTAAAAGTAACATAACTTTTACAAGATAAACCTATGTGTATATAATTATGATCGAACAATTGTTAGGATTCCTAAAATATCTTTTATCTACTAGGAAAAATTTTTAATGTATATAGTCAATATAAAAATTTGATGAGAGTTTTATTGATTTTCCTTGTTTCCTTTCTTCTCCTCCCTCAAACTATTTCAAGTATACCTCTAGATAATGCAATGTCTTTTTCTACTATGGTAATCCCAGATGATAATCCATATTTTGGTATAATCGGTGCAAGTATTGCTTGTAGTTATAAAAATAATAACTGGATTCTTAAACCATTGCTAGTAGTAGATGATACTTTAACACTGCAACAGAAGAATTTCCTAGATGCCATTGAAACAAGTGAACCTCTACTAGTATTAGGTAAAAATATACATACATCTCTACCAAAAATAGAGATCCTAGGGTCACCTGCAGAGGTTTCACTTAAAACTACCTCTCTTCTATATAAAAAGAGTGATAGTGTAATAATCCTGCCTTACAACTCATATAAACTATCTATGATAGCTGCTCCACTTGCAAGTTATCTAGGTATACCACTGTTGATATATGATGATAATGATATTGAAATACAACATATACTTTCTAATCTAAGTGTATCTAATGTATATATTATAGGTGATATCTCTCCTGATATACCTTTTAATATAGAACAAGTGCATCTCTACACTATTGAAGATATCCAGGAAGCTATTTTAGATGTTATCCATGAGAGATTTAATGGTATAAACTATCTAGTTCTAGCTAATCCACTTGATGTAATACCGCCAGCTGTTTCTAATACAACTAGGTTTTCAAAAGAGTATAGTATAAAAGATGTAGAGGTTACCCTACTGGGTAGATCCATTGTTTATGGAGATAAAGAACTCAATCTCCCTATATCTATACCAGATGGAGCACTACATGTTAGAATATATGTGAATGTCACTAAATCCAATGGTATAATGAACACATTCTTTGAACCTATAATATATTCTAAACTCTTCGATTCCAATAGTAGAATCGCTGCTTACGCTCCTAGTTTCGCTTTAGATGTAGGTAGAACACTTCTAGATACCCTAATAGTAGACGATCCAGGTGTTTATAATCTATCTATATCTGCATACCATGGGTTTAAAGGAGGATTCTTCTCATCTAGAGGTTTATCTATTGTAGATTTCACGGTTAATATAACAGTTATCATAGATAAACTAGTTAATCCTCATCTACCAATAATTCCTAAACTCTCTATGTTAGCACCATATCTAGCTGCAGTACATGGTGGAATTATAATGGCAGATGAAAATTTTTCTCTAACAGATGAAGACTATATAGAGTATGCATCTGGTTATCCAGCTGGACCATGGTATAGTGAAGAACTACATGGATATAACAATAGGAAGGTTAACTATACTGTATCTAAAATTAAAGAAACATTAACTCTACTAGATGAAAAGGATATGCTTAATGACTATCTCTCTGGTCCAGCATGGCTTGCTATACTAGGCGATACCAATATGATACCTATGTATTATTATCAACCTTCTCAAACAGATATCTATGATCGAGGACTTCCATCTGATAACCCGTATTCATTAAATGAAAGCTTATCTATAGGCAGAGTAGTATCATATAATGTAGAGGATGCCTCTCTACTATTAGATAGAACACTTTTCTATAAACAACTATGTGATGATGATACTAGCTGGCTTAACTCATTTAACTTCTTATTTGGCGAAGGTTTCGGTGAAACAGCAGGTGTATTCCATCAAATCCCATATTCTAAGGAGATTAGAAGATATGGTTTCAATACAAATGTATATGGTGATCTAAGAAATAGCAGAGAGATTATAAGAAAACTAGGTGTTTTTAATTCAAACTATATAGAATATATGGGCCATGGCGACTGGTTCTGGTTCATACCATCAATATATGGCTTAGATTATTATAGCAAGGTTTTTGATGTAGCCCATATGAAAAACTGGGTTTTTAAACCAAGTGTATTTCTAACAGCAGCCTGTCTAATGGGTAGAATAGATGGTATACCAAGTTATATGAATATAGGTTTAACATTACTACACGCTGGATGCAACTGTTTCATAGGAGCAACTAGAGAAACTGGTCAAGAAGCAGGTTTAACAGTTTTAGAAAACAGTTTACTGTTAAATGATACCAGTATAGGAGAAGCACTGAGAGCAGAGAAACAAATCGATAAAGAACCTCCAACATATTATGTTAGAGTATTATATGGTGACCCAGCTTTCAACCCCTATGAACCAATTAATGGTTTTAGTAACCAAGGTAGACCTATTAAATCCTAGATATATTCTATATCACCAGCTATAACTTCTATCTTCCCTCCTTCTGTTATAAGGTGAAGTCTACCTTTAGTATCTACATCAACTACTCTACCATAAATGGTTTTATCCTCCATGGAAACCTTGATATCTTTACCTAGAATATTACTATACTGAAACCATTTCTCTCGAATAAGATCATAGTCTTTATCTATAACCCTTTGATAATAATAATCTAGTTTCTCAATTATCCTTTGAAACAAAAGTATCCTAGATATAGGTTTACCATATTCTAGTTTTAAACTAGTAGCAATATCCCTAATACTATCATCTAGGTCATTATTAACATTTAATCCTACACCAACAATAAGATGATGTATTTCATCTAGTTCAGCATCAATCTCTGTTAAAATACCACAAACCTTCTTATTATTGATGAGTAGATCATTAGGCCATTTAATCCTAGGTTTAATTTCTAATAATTCTTCTATAGCTTCTGCTATTGCTACTGAGAAAGCCATGGTGATAATCATACTATAATCTGGTGGAATCCTAGGATAGAGTATTATAGAAAACCATAAACCATTTGGTGGTGAAAACCAGTTTCTACTCTTCCTACCGCGACCATGTTTTTGTTCCTCAGCAACAATAATAGTTCCTTCTAAAGATTTCTTCTCTACAAATGTCTTAGCATGTGTATTAGTAGAATCTAGAATAGGATAATAGTAATATCCTCTACCTATAATGTTTGTTTTAATCCTACTGAGTATCTCCTCTCTAGTTGGATAATCTGGGTGTGAAACAAGTTTATAACCTCTACCTTTCCTAGATTCAATATTATAGCCTTGTTCTCTTAGATTGTTGATATGTTTCCATACAGCTGATCTAGAAACACCTAGTTCCTTCGCTAATTTTTCACCAGATACATACCTTTTCTCTCTTAAAATTTCAAGGA
>QMTB01000076.1 GCA_003649845.1 Thermoplasmata archaeon
ATAACCATCAGAGTTTTTATAAAACTTTTTTACTATGGTTTGAAAAAATATAGATAATTAATTCTCTTTGGGTTATAGAAGCCATCTCCATAGTGGTATACAATTAATTGTTTTATCATCCACAGTTATCTCATCCTCATAATCCCAAGTAATAACCCTTAGGTTTCTACAACCTAATATTTCACTTGCTTTAACTAGGGATTTAATCTCCCTACTCTCAATTTCATCCCTACCAGAAGCATATGTTACCTGTATATGTTTTTACTTTAAATGGATCTATATCAGAGAGGAATAAGGTTATATTTTCTCGATGATCTCTCCAATGGGTATTCTCTCGATATAGTTTATCTCGATTTTTATATGATCTTTTGTGTTTCTCATGGTTTGATATTGCAGGCTATAACGAGAGAGTATGTACGATAGTGGTCTCCTAGTTATTCTGTATCCTAGTTTTTTCACCAAGTTTTTCTATGTTATCTTCAATACTTGGTCCGAGTTTTATTTATTCTATCTATGCTTCTCAGTAGATCACTACCAATAATTATATCGGTATCGATATTTTTCATAATATGCCGATACGTTAAATCTCATATATATCGGTATCATCTATTTTTGTTTAAACCATAATTTATTATGTTTGTGTGGTAGGGAGATGTCCATATTTTGAATAGTATATGTATCGAAATGTTAGAGAGAGCTGATGGAGGGTTTAAGTACTTATTTTTGGACAGCATTGAGATATAGTATAGTTTTTAGGTTTTTTTGGATTCTCCATATACATCATGGAAAAATAATCATTTTAGAATAAAAATTAAATATGGGATATCGTATATGGGTTTTAGAAATATAATAAAAGAAGACTGAAGAGGGAGTTATTTAAACCAAAGAAATAACTTAAATAGAATAATTAGAATGATTAAAATAATTGAAATAAATAATGGGTTCATAAGAATCTTGGAAATA
This sequence comes from Thermoplasmata archaeon, assembly GCA_003649845.1. Taxonomy (GTDB): domain Archaea; phylum Thermoplasmatota; class E2; order DHVEG-1; family DHVEG-1; genus B44-G15. The sequence goes on from QMTB01000076.1 coordinate 964, forward strand.
AAGTAGAAGAACAAGAACCCTGCAGAGGTTAAATAACTCTCTGGATAATAGATGTGTCACCTCAAATAAAATATAAAATGGGGGAGTAAAATAATGGAGAATATAAAGACTGATATGGAAGATTTATCCATCTCTACAGAGTTACCAAGAGATGGTTTGGATTCCCATCTAACAGCTGAGAAGGCTTTAGATTCTCATCCAACAGCTGAGAATAATTACAATGATGATGATATGAAGTTTCTAGTTGTAATTCCTGCTAAGGATGAAGAGATTACTATTGGTAGTCTTGTAGCTCTAGCGAGGAGGCAGGGTTATGATGTTCTTGTTATCGATGATGGTAGTGTAGATAGAACTTCTGAGATCGCTAGAGTAGCAGGTGCCAAGGTTATTAAGAATAATCATAATAAAGGTAAAGCTAGTGCTGTGAAAAAAGGTTTTAAATATGCTGTAGAGAAGGATTATGATGCTGTTGTATTTATAGATGGTGATGGACAGCATAATCCTGAGGAGATACCTATTGTTCTTAATCCTATAGTTGAAGGTAAAGCTGATGTTTCCTTAGGTTTTAGATTTGGTAATAACACTGAGATGCCTATGTGGCGTAGAATTGGGAAGAGGATACTTGATTATCTCACGGGTATAGCTGGTGCAGAGGTTACTGATTCTCAATGTGGATTTAGAGCTTTCAATAAAAAAGCTATAAAAGCTATGGCTGGAGAACTTAAAGGAGAAGGTTTCAGTGTTGAAAGCGAGGAGCTTATACTTATGAAAAAAGCAAATCTTGGTTTCGCAGAGGTTCCTATTACTTGTAGATATAATGGTTTAGCTAAAACTTCTACTAAAAACCCTGTATCTCATGCCGCTGGTATTATCAATACACTGATACTGGTTATAGGTGAGAGACATCCACTTTTATTCCTAGGTTTAACAGGTTTACTCATGTTTATCCTCGGTCTCGGTATAGGTTTATGGACTATCTGGCGTTACTATGCTGGACATTATTTTTCTTTCCTCTATGCAGGAGTAGCATCTATGTTGGTAGTAGTTGGTTCTATAACCACTGTAATGGGAGTAGTGCTTAATGTTATACCAAAGATTATCAAACGGGAGCTGGAATAAAAAATAAGTGTAGGAGGGTTTTAGAGATAAAAACAGCTATAATCCTTGGGTACTGGGTTTTTGGACAGCTTGTTTGAGTAGGGATTAGGTATCGAATATTGGAGAGAGGCGGAGAGGTGATGTGGAGTTTAGATGTTATATTTTGGATAGGATTGAGACGGGGCGTGGGTTTTGGGTGCCATATTTTAGACAGGGTTGCTGGGGGTGTGAGGATTTCGAAACTTGTAGTAAACTAGATTTCCTTAAACCTACGCATGGAGATGCTCACCTAAAGAATCTAGGGAAAATACGGAGATATGGAGTAGAGAGATTCCTAAATGGCAAAAGATATTGGTGAGAAAAAAACCCGCTCAAATTTTTTTTTCATAAACATTTAACTCTCCTGGAGTTAAATCTACAATCCTTGGTAACCCCCCTTAACTCAGAAATAGTGGAGAAAGAGAGATTCAGAGAGAATCTATTTAGAATGCACCAGGTATAGAAAGATATGGTTTTGCTGATCCCTGTAAGTACTCATATGTTGACAGTGAATAGTAATCCATATTGGAACTAAGATCTTCGTTTTTTAGTTTCAGCATTATTGTTATATATCCACTCTCAGTGACTTTTGATTCAATTGCAGATGAAGGAATATCAACTGTAATCCACTGTCCAGATGATGGAGCAACGGTAGTAATCTTTTCACCCCTCTCTACTAGATTCCATACCTCGGATACATCTGACATCTCAGATGAGGTTGATGGTAGAGAACCTGAATCATTTATTAGATAAACTTCAAGATCCCCAGGGTTCCCGCTTTTATCTACACATTTTACATGGAAGATAAAACCTTTATTCTCATACCCTGAAATATCGAATCTATAAATCGCTCTCCCGGTGAGATTATCTCCACCACCAGATGTAAATAAACCCACCATAAATGGTTGATCACTCCCTCCATTAAGTACACCAAACACTGTTTCAGGTAACAAATCTGTTAAGGCAACTACTCCACCGTCATCTCCACCAGTTTTAACCTCTATTTTTACTTGATTAGAAGGTATTTCATTAGATGATTCTTGATTCTCTTCACAGCCAGCTAGTAGTATAGAGAAAATAACTGCTCCTATTAACAACCCAATGATATACTCTCTCCGCATAATCTCCGCTAAGAAAACGAGATTTTAAAATATTTCTAATTTTGCTATTTCTCAGAACAGGAGTATCCCTAATTTTGAGGATATAGGATTCTCTCCCTTTATCTTTTTTCTAACTCCCTTTTCTTTTTAGCCCCATAATTTGTTTTTTTTATCCAGAAAAGTTATCTTTCACCAGTGGATATCACATCATGGAGGAAAGAATAGATGAGATTAGCTGTTGTAGATACTGATAGATGTATTGGTTGTCAAAGCTGTATGTTCGCCTGTACTAGGAGGCAAGGAGAAACAGGTTTTGCTCACTCTAGGATAAATGTGAGATCAAAGGGTGGGATGGAGAGAGGATTCATAGTAGTAGTATGTAGAGCATGTAGGGATCCACCTTGTAGTAAAGTTTGTCCAACAGATGCTTTGAAACCTAGAGATGGTGGAGGAGTAATATTTGATAGTGATAGATGCATAGGTTGTAGAAACTGTCAGAATGCTTGTCCAATAGGAGCAGTATTCTGGAATGAGGAGATAAACAAACCAATGATCTGCATACACTGTGGTTACTGCATCAACTATTGTCCACATGGAGTACTCACAATGGAGGAGACATAGAATGCATCCCAGTGATCCACTTAAAAACATTTTATATGTAGATCTCACAGAGAAAGAATTCTGGGTGGAGGAGAAACCAGAGTTATTCCAAAACTATCTTGGTGGAACAGGTGTAGCAATCAAACTACTACTAGAGGAATGCCCACAGGGATGTGATCCATTATCTAAGGATAACCCTATAATCCTGGCAGTGGGTCCACTCACAGGTTTATACCCTTTTGCATCTAAAACAGTAGCGATGTTTAAATCACCACACACTGGGAACCTAGGGGAGAGCCATTGCGGTGGACGAAACGCTATAGCCCTAAGAATGGCTGGTTATGGCGCAGTTGTCATAAAAGGAGCCAGTGAAACACCAATATATCTAGCAATCCATGGAGACAAAGTATATTTTAGAGACGCATCAGCACTATGGGGGATGCAAAATAGCTTCACAGTAGGGCGGATAATAAGAGAGAATGAACCCAATGCAGGTTTCAGAAGCATAATGCGTATAGGTGGAGCAGGAGAGAAATTAGTTTCATATGCATGTGTGACATCAGAAACCTATAGACATTTTGGTAGACTAGGATTAGGAGCAGTATTCGGTAGTAAGAAACTAAAAGCCATAGTGATATCTGGCAGACGATCTCTACCAATAAAAGATAAGAGAGAGTATTGTAGACTCTACGATGAGATATATCATAAAGCTATAGAATCAGAGGTTATGAAGAAATACCATGACCTTGGAACGGCAGAGAATATAATGCCACTCAACAAACTAGGTGCACTACCAACTAGAAACCTGCTATACTCACAGCTAGAAGATGCAGAGGGAATATCAGGTGAAACACTTGCAAGTCAATACCTAGGGCGTAGATTAGCATGCTCCCACTGTCCAATTGGATGTATACATATAGCAGCACTTAGAGAACCATATGAGGATGAAGCCTACTTCTACAAGACAACTATGATATCCTATGACTACGAGTTAATCTATTCTCTAGGTAGTATGCTCGGAGTAAGCAACGCACATGATCTATTAAGACTCATCGATAAAGTAGAAACCTATGCAATGGATGCAATGAGCGCAGGTGTAACATTAGCATGGGCTACAGAAGCACAGAGACAAGGGTTGATATCAGAGAGAGAAACAAATGGTTTAAAACTAGAATGGGGAGAAGCTGAGGAGTACATCAAAGCAATTGACTTAATAATAAAGCAACCCAACGAGTTCTACCAAGCACTAGCTAGAGGCGTAGAATATGCATCCACTAAATATGGTGGAGGAGAATATGCTTTATCATTCGGTGGAAACGAGATGCCAGGCTATCACACTGGGCCAGCTGCACATATAGGATTCCTAATAGGAGCAAGACACAGCCACCTAGATAACGCAGGTTACAGCATTGATCAAAAAACATTGATAGAGAAGCAACTCTCACCAGAGGAACTAGTAGAGAAACTAATTGAAGAAGAAAGCTGGAGGCAGATACTATCAAGCCTAGTAGTATGCTTCTTCGCAAGAGGAGTATATCAGCCACGAGTGGTAGAGGAAACACTTAGAGTAACAGGTTTCAACATAGATGATCCAAAGAAACTTGGGAGGGAAATCTTAGAAGAGAAGTATAGATTCAAAACCCGAGAAGGATTCAACCTAAGAAATCTAAGTATACCGAAGCGTATACTAGAAACATCATCAGCTATTGGAGAAATAGATGGGGAGTATATTCGGAGATCCATAGAGTATGCAGAGGAAACCCTAATTGGTGTAAAGGGATGAAACCTGAGAAACAAGGTTACCTATATGGAATCCTAGCAGTGGTTTTATGGTCAACAGTTGTCTCTGCCTTCAAAATCACACTAAAGCACCTAGATGTACCATAACTCTTACTCATCTCCGCTCTAACCTCTCTTTACTCTTATTGGTCTCCTCATCTAGAAAACTAGGATATCTTAAGAGATATAGTAGGAGAGATTATCTTTATTCATTGATTCTAGGATTCCTCAACCCATTTCTCTACTACATAGTTTTCTTCAAAACCTACTCCCTACTACCAGCATAGGAAACACAAGCATTAAACTATTACTTAGCCTCTCATAGTTGTAATCCTCTCCATACCTCTACTTAACCAGAGAGTAACCCTCCTAGAAATTGTGGGGAGGATAATAGGAGTGATACTAGCATTAACTAGTGCAGTTATATGAGCTACATACTGGCTTCTCACCATTAGATATAGTGGAGATGAAATCCTTAGACTCCTCCTGAATTTTTCCTTTGCACTCAAATTTTTTTCCTCCTGCAAAAGAGGGAATACCGGAGGGAAACTTAAAAGTTATTCAACACAGCATAACCACCAAAATATTTTTATCTATTAAATCATATTTATCTTATATGGAATTAAAATTCCATTCTAAAAATATTTTATTTATCTTTGTTTCAATAATTCTACTGTTAAATATCTTCACAGGTTGTATTTGGAGTAACTTTAGACAATCAGATAATGTTCTAGATTGTGTATTTATATGTAACCTCATCGATGAAAGAGCAAATGATGTAGGGATAAAAGGTACAGATCTAGGAGTTGGAGTAGAGAGAGATAATGAGATATGGCTTATATTTGGAGATGTAGTTGGTATGAATATTCTTAAAAATGGAGCTAGTGCAGTGGCTTTACTATCTAAAGAAAGGGATTTTGATTTCTCCAGGTTAACTTGGAAGATAGATGAAAATGGTAACTACTATAAACCTCTTCATTCAAAAAGGGTCTATGGTGATGTTTCAACAGTACCTGCTGGTGCCTTAATGGTTGATGATACCATGTATATCTACGCTATGAGAGTGGAATGGTGGCATCATGGTCCCAAGCAAACACATGCATGGGGTGTACTATTTAGAGAGAATGAAACCGGTGGGTTTTATGAGATTTTTAATTGGAGTAGAGATGAGAGAGTGAATAACGCTCCTATATTAGTTGATGATACTATCTATATGGTTTATACGAATCTATATAGAAATTCTGCTGTTTATCTCAGCTATGTAGAAAAGGAGAAGATAGAAGATAAAAACTCTTATAGATATTTCTCCGGTAGAACAGAGGATGGAAAGCCTATATGGAGTGAGAATATAGAAGATGCTATACCCTTAGAGGGAACAGATAAGATGAGAGTAGGAGAAATCTCCTTTGTATACAATCCTATTCTTGATATGTATCTTATAATGTTTGATAGCTTCTCTATAAAAGATGGTGGTTTCTGGTTGTATTACTCTAAAGAACCATATGGTCCCTATTCCAGGGTTAAAGTAGGTGTTCTAAAAGATGATAGTTGGTTGCAGGAGAATTGGAGTGGATGCTATGGAGGTTATATAATACCTTATATGTTTGGAGATGATGGAAAAGAATTATATTTTACTATCTCAGTATGGAAACCCTATATAACAGTTGTTATGAAAACAAGGTTTGATATGAAAGAGAATTAATAATTTGATTTCCGTAGAGATTAGCTTTTTTTTATTGATTAGAATACATTTTTCTTATATCCATTCTTTTTTATCTAAATA
>QMTB01000077.1 GCA_003649845.1 Thermoplasmata archaeon
ATATTACCCATAGATTTAGAGAGGAGATGAATAGAGGTTTAATAAAAAGAGATGCTATGAAGTTAGCTATTGAACGTACAGGTTTATCACTAGTTGAAGCAGCTTCTACTACTGTTGCAGGTATAGCTTCCATCTTTTTCATGAATATATCTGCTTTACAAGAATTCGCCCTTCTAATTATTCTGATGACTATTTCTTCTCTGATTGGAGCTGTTTTTATTTTACCAATATTCTATGATTTTAAATTTATTAAATAAAAAAATTTTTAGGAGGAGGCTATCTCTTTTCCCAGTGTTATAATCCCTCTTTTACTCCCAACTATTACATCATCAACTAACCCTATGAATAAACCATTTTCTACTACACCAGGTATACTGTTTATCTCTCTTTCTAATTCCTCAGGATTTTCAATTCTATCGAATTCACAATCCAATATATAGTTTCCATTATCCGTTATATACGGTTCATTCATAATGGTTCTAAGTTCTACATTACATCCAAATTCTTCAAGGGATTTCTTAGTTGCCTTCCATCCAAATTTTACTACTTCTACTGGTAACGGAAAATCTATACCAAGTGATTTCACTACCTTGGTTTCATCTACTACAATTATCTCTATTTTTGAATGATATGCAACTATTTTCTCCCTTGTAAGGGCTCCTCCTCCACCTTTTATTAAATTGAGATTAGAATCTACTTCATCCGCTCCATCAATTGTTATATCAATGACAGGGTGTTCATCTAAAGTTGTTAATGGTATATTTTCTTGTTTAGCGATTTTTTTTGTCTGTAGAGATGTAGGTATGCCCTGTATTTGTAACCCCTCTGATACAAGCTCCCCCAGTTTTTTAATAGCATATTTTATAGTGGAGCCTGTTCCTAATCCAACTATCATTCCATCTTCTATGTATTCTACAGCTTTTTCCGCAGCTATTCTCTTCATTTCTTCTTGATTCAAATCGTCACCATTTAGATGTAATGTCTAAAGGGTACAAAAATTTATACTTTATCTCTCTATTACTATTTTTTGTTATGCTGTATCAATGTGAAGAACATGGCTATTATAGAGGTGAATACTGTCCTATATGCAATAAGAAAGGGAAGTTTCTAATGAATGAGAAAGAATTGAATTCTCTCAGTAGAATTTTAGCAGGTATACTACGTCACTTCCCTGAGAAATTTGGTTTAATGATGGATGGAAAAGGTTGGGTTGACCTATCTGCTCTTGTAAAAGCTATAGGGACTGAGAGATCCGGATTTTCATGGCTTAAACCCTATCATATTAAAGCTCTTGTAGAAACTGATCCTAGAGAGAGATATCAGATTGATGGAGGTATGATCAGAGCTAAATATGGTCATTCAGTAGATGTAGAACTTGATGACCTGCCTCTAGCTGATTTAAAAGAATATTTTTATCCTGTTACAGAAGAAGAGGTGGATATCATACTTGAAGGTGGTATTCATCCTATTGATAGAAGAAAGGTTCATCTTAGCACTAGTGTAGAGAAAGCGATAGAAGCTGGTAGAGTAAGAACAGATAAGCCTTTGATCTTACGTATAGATGGAGAGAAGATTAAAAAAGATGGCATTAAAATATATCGTGCTAGTAAAGACGTGTGTATTACAGATAGTATAGATCATAAATATTTATCCAAAGTGGATGAATCAGAGATTCAGAAATTTCTGGAAGGAAAAAAATAAAAATAGTGAAGTATTGGAGGATTCTAATTCTGGGCTTGTAGCTCAGCTAGGTAGAGCAATCGGCTCTTAACCGATCGGTCAGGGGTTCGAATCCCCTCAAGCCCGCTTTATTTCTTTGAAGAAATAAACTATTCTAAAAACCCAAATAGATATTCTCACAACTCCTCAAATTTTAAGGTGACAACTTTCTATACTATTATACTGCTAGCATTTTATACCCGCTATTACATCCGAGAACTCTTCTCCAGATATAGGTGGAGCAACATATGCGACTATAATAGATTCATATTTTTCATTGCAGAAGAATGCGCCAATATCTAGTTTAATGGTATCTGGATGCGCTATATTTTCATAGAGGTTTAGATAGTTTAGATGTATATCATATTCATCCATAACCATATTCTTCCCATTTATTATAGCTATCCTTTGACCTTTGAACACTAGATTGATATTTGCATTATTACTTCTCCTTCACTTCATTCTCTATGAGATTCTCCATAGAACGTAGAATTCTACTATATGTGCCATCTGGTAGAAAAGCCATCCTAACAGTAGCAACTAGAAGTATACCTGGTGTTACACTTGCACGTGTATAAATCTTATATGCCGTATATGGAAGAGTTGAGTATATTTTACTTTCAATCTTTATATACTCCTTAGCCTTTGATTTTGCAGGATCTACAAGATATGTAAAAACTAGATAAATCCATATTACTATTAGATATGTTGCTATACCTGTAATTATCTTTAATGATTTCATACTACCACACCAATTATATTTAGAAATATCGCGCCCTTAGCTAGATTAACCTTCTTTTTATCTTCTAGAAATGCATGTATTCATCCTACTCCAATAATCGCAAATGCGATAGGAATAACTAGATCTCCAGGAAATCCGTATACCACACTAATTGCAGCACTTACTGTATATAAACCAGAGAATACACCATAATACGTAGTAATCTCTCTATCTCTATAAGACCAATATGCATTGTGTATCAAAATAGACATCGAAGTCATTGCCAATATTATAACAGCTAGATCCATAGGATTATTTCACCTTTCCAGACACCCTAAAAGTGTCTAAATCTATTTCATGATACTTTGATTTTACCATCATCTTTATAGATTTTATATCTAAATTTTCATCTTTTATACCAAACCATATCTTATTTATCTATCTACACTTACGTAAATTAGAGGTATCTTCACTCTGCTTAATTGAATATGGAAATTATCTAAATTGGAAGTATAATTGTAGAGATAAAAATTCAACTCCATAGATAAATACTCATATAATATCCTTGATAATATGAAATACTCATTTAGCTTACATAATACTTCTAAAAACCGTTTAATTTTATACATTGCTCTCAATGTTTAATAATTATTCAGGAATTGGAAAATATCTCCTTGAATTTAATGTCACATATATAGTAATACCTAAAATTATTATCTCCTAGAGTTATTCTCGATGTAGGCAGTTCTTTTACAATAAAAATTGCAAATATTATTCCATATACTGGTTCTAGACTATTTATTATGCTCGCTGTTTGAGCTTTAACTGTAGTTATAAAAAGAGAATGAGATATAGCTGTAAAAACCATTCCAAGTAAAAATAGAAATAATATATCTTTTATATGGAATATGGGATGGAAAATAAATAAGAGGGGAGTTAAAACTATTGTAGCTGAGATATCTTGATAAAATGCAATTATAAAACTAGAATACTCCTCGATATATCTTCTATTCAAAATCGAGAGTATCGAGAAACTGAAACCAGATGCAACGCCCCATAGTGCACCTGAGTGATATTATTTGGAAAATGTCAGCGAACTACATACCTCGTTAAAGATAATGTCCAAGTGGAAGATTACAATCTAAGGTACATCTAGAAATATGTTCATATATCTCTTCTTTTAAAAAATTGTACAGCAAAAATAAGTGGTGTCATAACCCACAATAACTGTGAAAATACTATGCTACCAAGATTAACCCATGAAGGGATATCGAAAGATATGCCCATTATCTTTTTTATACCGAAGGCCAGTAGAGTAGCAGTTTGGTTTCCATCCTGAGGACTTAGGAATAATTCATACCAGAACCACTCCGGGAATGATGCTTTGCCGGTGTAGAGTTCTATGATAGATCCACCAGTAGCAGCATAGATTCCTAGCCATATTGTTCCAATGATCATACCCCAGAAAAATATGAATATTCCTGCTCCAAGAGCCGTTGCTTTTCTTTTTAAAATCGACGAGAAAAAAAGCGATAAACTCACATAAAGTATACCTAATAAGATAGCGAGGGCCATGAATATTAAATAACCTCTCCATTCAGTGGCAGATGTTGCAATAGAAATAACTATCCCTGCAATGCCAAAACCGCTGAACACAGAAGCACAGATAACGCAGGATAAACCTAAAAACTTACCGAGGATAACATCTATTCTTTTTACAGGATATGTAAGTACAACAGAAAGGGCGCCACTTTCTGCCTCACCGGCGATCGCACCATATCCAAGCATGATTCCAATTATGGGTAGAAGCATAGATGAAAGCGTTAGGAGGGTTGCAATCGTTGCTTCCATCTCACCTATTTCTCCCCCCTCCTGCTGCAATTGAAGAAGCAATAGTCATAATAAGAAATATTGCAGTGATAACTATAAGCCATTTATTTCTTACATTGTCCATGAACTCTTTTTTTGCAATTACCATGACCTTTCTGGCATTCATTTTTTCCCTCCAGTAACTTTACAAAAACATCTTCTATAGAAGGTTCTATTGTTTGAAAATCCTTTATATCAATACCTATTTTCTTTATATCTTCTATGATCTGGAGTTTCTTTTTTCCATCACACGCAACAATAATTTCCTCATCTTTGATTTGAACCTCATATACACCTTCTATATCTTCTATATCTTTTGATGAAATCTTTTCTTTTTCCTTAATCTTTATAATTAATTTTGGTTTTATATTCAGTTTTTTGTTGAGATTTTCAATAGTATCCTCGGCAACAAGAAGACCTTTGTTTATTATACATACTCTATCGCATAACGCCTGTACTTCTGATAGTATATGTGAGGAAAACATGACTGTAGCGCCTTTTTCATTCAGATATCTTATTTTATCTCTTATAACCTTCATCCATCTTGGATCTAGTCCACTGGATGGTTCATCCAGTACATATATAGAGGGTGATCCAATCATCGCCTGTGCAAATCCTAAAAGCTGAATCATACCTTTTGAAAAAGTTCCAACTTTTCTGTTGGCTACATCTTGTAGACCTAATTCCTTCAAAATTTCAGGTACTACCGATTTATTTACCTCTTTTAACTCGCAGAAAAAATTAAGTGTTTGCACGGGAGTGAGATTGAGATAAAAGGATATTCTTTCGGGGAGATATCCTATCTCCTTTTTAACCTCTACATTGTCAGAGTGCATCCTTCTCCCATTTATATATACCTCCCCTGCTGTAGGATGTGTCAGTCCAAGAATCATCTTTATAGTAGTGGTTTTACCAGCTCCATTAGGTCCTAGGAATCCAAAGATTTCACCTTTTTTAACATTAAAAGATACCTCTTGTGCTGCTTTAACAGAATTATATGTTTTTGAGAGGCTTCTAACTTGAATAGCGATGTTTCCACTGATTTCTTCCTTTAAATCTCTAGCAGTATCTTTTTTTGGAAAAATATATACACCTTTAGTAGAACATTTTGGGCAAACTATAGTGATCTTCTCTCCAGGGTTACCTTGTATCTCTATTATATGCTGACATTTAGGACATTTAACTTTTTTATTAACCATAGTCTTATAGTGCATCAGGGCTTATACTTTAATTCCTTTGCATAACTTGCATTTCGCTATCATAGTATTCAGAAAAGAGAAGCGTTAATGAAATCAGAGAGCTATCTGGCTATGAAGAATAGACTATTTCATTAGATTGCATGGTGATAATAGATCTTCCTCTCTCTTTCACATCGTATACCTGATGAAAGCCTATCATAGTTCCTCTTTGAATATAGTATAAAACTGTTAATTTACTTTCACTATGTTTTTTCTTTCCATAATATTCATTGATACCTTTAAATCGATGTTCTTTAGATTACTAAATCGCTAGAAGATATAGTTAAATTATAAGTAATATCTTGAGGCTAATGTAAAATTGAGAGATCTTTTCAATTTAATTTTGATTAAGCCTTAAATATATGAATTTTCATCTAATATTTTTTTGAGGAAAGATGCTCGTAAATAATATTTTTAGAGGTTCATTGGTATGCAGTTTAGTTGTTATGGTATTTCTCTCTGGATGTATAACAGAGAAGCATAACAATGGATATTTTGATGCTGGGGAAACTATTGAAGTTAGCCGTCATACTAGGTTGAACCTTTCTTTTTTCAAAGGAATATGGACATCTCCAGGTATGGAAGAATATGCTTTAGAATATGACACAGAAAAAATGAAAAACGACGGGGTAAACATATTTGCTATACCTGTGATGTATGATGTCAGAGAAGATGGAAGCGTTAAAATTGTTCTTAATGCTAAATGGGAGGGCAACGAGGAGGATGGATATATAAATATGATAAGGAAAGCTCATAATGCAGGTTTAGCTGTTTTCTTAGAAATAGATCCCGTTTATCTCAAAAACAATGAGTTTGCAGTTGTTCCTGAGGGAATCAAGGAAACATTCATGGAAAACATCAGAGATGAATGTATACATTGGGCTGAGATAGCTGAACAAGAAAAGGTTGAAGCGTTTTCTCCATTCAACGAACCAACCACGGTGATAGGTGTTGAAGATGCTATCAACTGGGCAGAAGAGGTACTACCACTCATCAAACAAAGATTCAACGGCGATATAATAATAAAGTTCGCTGGAGAAGGGCCAAGTAATGTCTCACATTATGGCTCCATTGAGGGATATGATTACGTCGCTTTTGACATATATGCAATAGAAAATACAGAAGATTCCTTTCTGGAATACCTTACTATAGTTATTGAAGATGCAACTCAATATGTTAGAGAGTATAACCTTAAGGGTTTCATATTTGGAGAAATAGGTGTTGATGCATCTAATGAAACTTTGCAAGCAGAGATATTCCAACGGTTTTTCGAAGAAACATGGAATATAACAAGCGGTTATTTCATATGCGGATGGGGAGAACATAATCCAGACGATCCCTTTGCTGATGTTAGTTTTACTGGTAAAGCTAGTGAAAATGTAATAAAACAATGGTATAGAAAATAACTATTTTGACATGGAGATTTAGAAGGAGATAAGGCTACCTTAAAGCAATTTAGGTGAAATAGCGAAAATATTCGGAATGTTAATGAAATCTTTAACCTCATAATTTCCGAATTTTTTGGAGAATTAAAAGAATCGTGTTTTAGGATGTAGTGTTTTGCTAAGTCGCATATCTCATTTTATCACTCTACACAGCAACTCATTTTCTAACACCTTTTTTTAAAGGACTGAGCAACAATTTTATTTCTTCTGATAGTGTAGGGAAACATGGGTTGTCTCTATAATATCGTCTATCGTCATCTTATTTTTTAATATCATTACCCC
>QMTB01000078.1 GCA_003649845.1 Thermoplasmata archaeon
AACAGAATTCTGCCATACATCAGAATACCAAGATGTAGCCCATGGATCCATGATTTGATATACTGAGCCATGACGCATTAAAGTTAGATGTAGATATTTACCAGCTGGTAGACAAGCTACACTACTAACACCAATAGCATGTATATTACCTATAGCATCATCAACTTGTGTACCATTATACCAGGATGTACCGAATCTACTTAGAAATACTGTTATAATTATACCATCATAGTAATCCTGTGTATCTTGGAACCATTCTGGTGTAAAATATCTTAGTATCGGTAAACTAGCTATTTCTCCAAGTATATCTCTAATAGGTCTCTTAGCTGCTGCCCAATCTAAAGCTGTTGTAAGTATACGTATACCTTTTGGATTTGGATTACCGAATAGAGCAGGTAATACGCCATGTATCTCCATTGTCATAGTATCTGGTTCACTAGTAGATCCCATAAGCCATTCATATCCACGCCAAGGGTTAGGTTCTTTGTTATAACTAGCAAGTGGTATAGGTGGATATCCAACTGGATTATCATGTTTGACATCCCAGAACATAAACATTCCACCGTTAAGTGGAGCGCCATGTGTATTAACCATCCATAATAGTACGCCTTGATTTAGATTATACATATTTGCTGAGAAGTTTGTTGAAAATACAGGTTGACAACCAGCTTTTCTAATATAAAATGGTTGCACCTCTGAACCACTTAAATCCGGTAGAAAAGCTCCTTCTTTACCATTTACTGCTTTCATAACTCCTTGATCTATCTCTTCAAAGGAAGGTGATTCACCTGGTATACTACCATCTGCACATTTATATTTGAAACCCCAGTATTTACTAGCTCTACTGTTGAATTTATGGTCATAACATATCAATGTATCCAATATAGGATATTTGAAGGATTCTTTCTCCGACGGTTTAACTATTTTTAAACCTAGTTTACCACGCCATGGGAATCTACGTATACTTTTACTACCATTAATCATTGTAACTCCTAGATCATTAGTAGCAGGGTTTTCAAATATAAGCATAGGGTAGAAAACATTTTTAGTAATCCATACAGCTACATCTACTGGTGAACCAAAGAATCTACCAGGTTTAGCTTTACCTACAAAGGTTCTATCCCAGGAGAAACCAATATTAAATTGACCTGCTACTGTTATAATAGTTTCCATACCTTCTCTATCAAAACCAAGTTTATTCAAGAAATTATATACTCTAGTACCTGTTAGATACATTTCTGATACCGTTGGAAGTTTAGTATATCCATCAGGGTGTCTACGCCATAATTCAGTGTGCCACACTGATGCAGAGGATAACTCGGGGTGTTCCTCTAAAAATAATACTGGTGTACCATGGTGTGCTGCTATATATGCAGCTGGACCTATGAATCGAGAGCCTTTTTCTTCTCCAGCTGGTTTAAGTTCTGCTACATACCAATAATTCCAAGGAGTGATAGTAGAGAAAACAACATCATTGCTATTAGATATACTGCGTATATCATTATAGATTTCTTCATCAGTTGTATATTGTTTTATAGAGAATCCATCTATAAGTTGTCGTTTAGCTTCATCACTTAGATGATCTCCTATATTTACTAGATAAACCTGTTTTACTCCCAGGGTATATAATGTTTGAAGAGTAACTTTAGGTATACTATCTGTATTTATATATAGCAAAGGTATATTGAGTTCTGATGCCAGTATTGAACCTTCTGTAGCTGAGGTAAGACAGTTACTTTCTACTCTACTATAATTCTGTTTCCAACTATATTCAATAGTAAAGTCAACAGGATTTGTTATCTCATCTAAAGAGTATACACAGATTTTATAGGATTCATTATCTAAACATTCCCCTAGTTTGTATACTTTTAAATCTGTTTTAGTTCCCTCAGGTATAGGTATCTCTCCCTCTGGTACATCTATAGGGCATGTTGATGATACACCTGGTTCTCTAGTTGATAATATTTCTTCGCCATTTGGACCAATCAATGAGAAACCTAGATGTACATTTGGGTTATTCCATTTTAATATAAATTTTGCGTCTCTACAACCAATCGTTGGTCTATCAGGTATAGTTAGTTCTACACCTGGATACATCTCTACATCTACCTGATAGGTTACATGTTTCATATTTTTGAGTATATCAATTATTCTACCATACCTACCGAAATGGAATAATAGGAAAGAATGATGTTTCTGTACCTCTAAACCTGTTTCTTTTAGATTCAACAATGGATTCGAGAAAACACTATTTATATCCAAGGCCTTTGTTGGTACATCTGTTATAGCTACACTCCATCTACCATTTTTATAGACATATACAGATGTTTTGTCTATATCCATACCGCCTTTTGCATTCCATCCATTTGTTATACCAGCCATCATCCATCTTCCATTCATATCACAATATACCTGTAGATCTCTATCACCAGCTGGTATAGACATATTTATAAGTCCTTCAAAACCAGGTATACCTGCTTCGAAATAGAAACAAGGATACCAAGATCTAACCTTTAAAAGTTTATAACCTTCTGGTACATTAAACTCGTTATATATAGGATAAACCTCATTGGTTTTAGGCACCTCAAAATGTATCTTTTTAACCTCTTTAGGTGTAACTATGCCTTTTAAACTACCTTCAGTTATATTATTAGGTTTACTATAGTTTTCTTTTATAACCGCTAATACCGCTCTATCGCTATAACTCCAATCATTAAGAGCAATCTGAGAAGCAACACTATAAGGATCATCACCATCTATGACAGTAACATTACGAGAAGGCCACTGTTTAACCTTCTCCTTAGGCACATTAATCAAAGTCATACCATCAAGTCTACCATTACAATAACCCATCCAATCCTCCATAAAATAATCCAAACCTTGACGAGCATTCAAAGAACGCTCCTTATCTTTTTTAACAGGATAAGGATCCTGATAGTATAATAGAGGGTGAGAATAGATTTTATTATCATTTTTATCATAAAAAACACTTGTAGGTATAGAAGCTAGATAACTATAATCATCTAGAAGATTATTCTCATCAAAATCCACAAAAGTAATCTTCTTCAAAGGTACAATAGGTGTCCAGGATACACCTTTGCTAAATCCATTATCTGGAAGAGCCTGGGGAGATGGTAGTACTATAGCTGTTGAAATCATAGAAAACTCTACTAATATTACAGCAATCAACTGTTTCTTTATCATCATATAATTGAACGCCCCTTTCATTATAGGCTTCAACTAGTATTTTTTATCTAGATAACTCATTACATATTATACAATAAGATTATTATATAGTTTATTATATTTTATGATTCAGTTTCTAACTCATTATTTGTTTTGAACCTTAGATTTTATATATGATAGAGGGTTTAATAGCTGTGATTGTTTTATATGAATGAAGAACTACGGAAGCTCCTTGAGAAACAACATTATGCTATTGTTGGTAATCATTCCGGAGTGAAACTATGCCATTGGTTGAAACAGAGTCTACTCTATAATAGAGTGTGTTATAAACAAACCTTCTATGGCATTGAATCCCATAGATGCCTTCAGATGACCCCTGCACTTACTCAATGTACTCATAATTGTTTATTCTGTTGGCGTCATCAAGGTTTTACAGAGAAAACTTTTAAACAAGTTGATGACCCAGAGTTTATATTAGAAGAATCTATTAAAGCTCAACGTAGACTTATAACAGGGTTTAAAGGAGATCCTAGATGCGATCAAAGGAATTGGGAGGAGGCTAATAATCCTAATATGGTTGCTTGTTCTCTAACAGGTGAACCAACTTTATATCCTAGACTTGGTGAGTTTTTTGAGTTATCTCATAAGAGGGGTATGACTACTTTTCTAGTTACAAATGGTACTACACCAGAGGTCCTCTCAAATCTAGATCCTCTTCCAACTCAGTTATATGTTTCTATTGTAGCACCAAATAAAGAGGTTTATAAGAAACTCTGTGCACCTTTGATTAGTAATGGTTGGGAGAAGATAATGCAAACCCTTGAACTTCTACCTTCTCTTGATACGAGAACAGTTATACGTCATACATTAGTAAAAAACTGGAATATGGATTTAAAATATATTCCAGAGTATGCTAAGTTAGATGAAATCGCTTCTCCAATGTTTATAGAATCAAAAGGTTATGTATTTGTTGGAGCATCTAGAGATAGAATGACTATAAATAATATGCCTAGTCATGAAGATATCATGGAATTTTCTAGAAAACTATCTGATACCATGGGCTATAATCTAGCTATGGAAAAAGAAGATTCCAGGGTTTCTTTACTTATCAGAGATTCATCTATTAACCCTAAGTTTAATCGCTAGTCATATCCTCTCCGCCTTTAAATATAAACTGTATAATGGTATAGAGATCACTTATACCCATGAAATCATTTATACCAGTTGGTATTAGACGCGTATGGGTTTCAAAACTCTGTAATACTTGTATTAATTCCTCGCTCATCTCTCTATAAACCGAGGGATTCTCTTCTATAACAGCATTGTATAGAGTATTTATATCTTTAGACCATAGTTGTATCTCTTTTATCTGTTCCTCTGATAATATATCTGCTTTGCTAAGTATATTTATCTGAGGTTTACCTAATCTAAAATTAGTGCTAAGTGATAATAGTATATGGGATACAAAACCAGAAGGGCTTATAGCTAAAACCGGGTCGATTAGATAAGCTATAGCTGTTTTCTTAGGGTTTAATGATTCAACTATATGTCTACCGGATTCTCTAAATACAAATAACTCTAGTTGACCTGGTGTATCCATTAGGATATAATCTGTTTTAAAAGATTCTATACTTTCTTTTATCTCATCTATATTTAAAGCAATCATATCAGCACAAGCTATTTGAGCACCATTCGGACCTAAGTTATGTGTTTCCATAACCTCTCTAAGTGAAATCCAGTTTCTTATATCTACATCTGGTTCATACGGTAGAATTTCCGCCCCTGGATCAAGGTTAACAGTTATAGAATCTATTCCTCTCAATTCTGTCCATTGTTGAAATAGATGTGTGAGAGTTGATTTACCAGATCCAGCTGTACCTATAAAATAGAGTAGTATCTCCTCTTTCAATTACATACCTCTAATCTGTTTCATATGTTCAATACGTTTATTGATTAAATCCTCTTTACCTATATCATGTCTTATAAATATATGATCACTTTTAACATAGGTAAGAGCTTTTTCACATATCTCTTCTGCCTCCGATATCGTATCTGCTATTCCAACTACTGCTAGTGATCGAGAAGATGTTGTTGTAACATAATCATCTTCTTTATTCACAGAAGCATAGAAGAGTTTAGCACCTACTCCATTTATATTTTCTTCATCAACAAATATCTTTTCTCCAACTCTACTTTTAACACCATAACCCTCGGGTACAACATATTTACATACAGTTGCTTTTCTATCTATTTTAATCTGTTTGCTATATAATGTTCCATCTATCATAGTAGAACATATCTCTATGAAATCTGTTCTAAGTAAAGGTAATACATTCATAGCTTCTGGATCACCGAATCTAGCATTAATTTCAATGATCCTTGGTCCATCAGCAGTAAGCATAAATTGACCATAGATTGGTCCTATATACCTAGATTTTTCTCTACTTAAAGCTTCTATAACCTCTTGTAGTATAGATGCTGCTTCTTCATATTCCCCTTTTGATAGAAAAGGTAGTAAACCATCTGCACATGAATAAGAACCCATGCCGCCTGTATTAGGACCTTTATCACCAGGTAGTAGTCTTTTATGATCTTGAACAGCAGGTAAAGGTAGAATTGTTTCACCATCAGAGAAGGCTTGTAAGGTAAATTCCTCTCCAACAGCTTTTTCCTCAATTAAAACCTTAGCTATTCCACCGATTTTCCTTGTTATAACCTCTTTTGCATATTCTACTGCCTCATCTGTGGTAGAGAAATGATCACCTGAAACCTTTACTCCCTTTCCACCTGTTAAACCAATGGGTTTGACCGCTACATCACCGTTTAACTCTTCTATGAATCTCCTTGCCTTTTCAGCATCTGTAAAACTTCGATATCTAAGTTGACCTGGTATATCATATTTCTTTAATAGTTTACGCATCCATTCTTTATCTGTTTCAATACGAGCTGCTTTTTTAGTTGGAGCGCAGGTAGTTATACCTTTCTCCATTAGGGCATCTGTTAACCCTTCTTGTAATGGTGCTTCTGGTCCAACAAGTGCTAGATCTATATTTTTATCACATGCAAATTCTGTGACACTATTGATATTCGTCTCCTTCTCCACCATGTATTCTTCTGCTAGTCTCTCTATACCAGGATTTCTATTGTGCATAATGCTATATAAAACAGTGTTTTTGGATTCGACTACTGCATTACATATTGCATGTTCTCTGGCTCCTCCGCCTACAACGAGAATATTCATCGGATGCCTCCCGCAAAATTTATATTCCTCTCAAATTAAACTGAATGCATTTCCATGTATTTAATTGAAGCTATTTTTTCAAAATCTCGCTGACTGTTAAAAGAGGTATTAAATCTACGTTTACTTCTCTAAGTTTTTCAATAGCACCGCTTTCTCTATCAACTACGACTATTGCTTTATCAACATATCCACCGTTTTCTCTAAGTATTCTTATAGTTTTTAATAGTGATCCTCCGCTTGTTGTTACATCTTCCACAACTAGTATCCTTCTACCATTAATGTTATCACCTTCTATACCCTTACCTGTCCCATGGGTTTTCCTCTCCTTCCTTATAATAACATATGGTATATCTGTTTGTAGAGAAAGAGCTACGACAAGTGGTACCGCACCGAGTTCCATACCAGCTAATAGATCATACTCTTCTGTATACTCTGCCATCCGTTCAGCTATAAATCTAAGGGTTTTAGGGTTGGTACTAGCTTTTTTTATATCTATATAGTAGTCGCTTATTGCCCCAGAGGTTAATACAAAACGTCCGAATTGAATAGCACCACAATTTTTAAGTTGTTCAATAAGTGATTCCTCTTCCATATATTCAAATTCATATGCAAGACTGAAATTTATAGATTACCATCTTACATGAGAAGATGGTTTTAAGATAGGGGTTCAATTATTAACCAAAATATTTTTCAAATAAAAGCAGGTTTATATCTAGAATAGTTTGTCTTAGGAGATTAAGAAATGAGAAACATATGGCTATTAGGAGTTATTGTAAGCCTAGTT
>QMTB01000079.1 GCA_003649845.1 Thermoplasmata archaeon
TATTATAACTGGGTGAGAAGTCATATGAGGTTTCAAAACAATTTCCCCAATTCTGGCAAAGAGGGGAATTGTTATTGTTTCAGAGTATGAAAGATTCTTGTATGTTCTCCGTGAGGTGGTATTATGCTAAAGTTAACAGCACCTATCTTGGGTAGAAACTTTTATTAAATAATTATATCTGCAAGATTAGAGAGGTGGAATGAAAATGGAAGCGATTTTCCTAGCAGGAGGATTTGGAACAAGACTTAAACCTTTAACCTATACAAGAGCAAAGCCTTTGCTGCCGATTCTAAATAAACCTATGATTCTATATCTGATAGATTCCCTTCCTTCAGAGGTTGATAGAGTTATACTAGCTGTAAACTATAAAAAAGAGCAGATTGAAAAATGTTTTAGCAAGTATGATTGTGGTAGAGAAATCATTATAAATGAGGAACCAGAACCATTAGGAACAGGAGGCGCTGTTAAATTCGCTGAGAAATACCTTGGAGATAGATTCTTTGTATTGAATAGCGATATTATATCCTCTATTAACCTTCAAGATATGATAAGATTCCATGAACGTAATAAAGCCACTGCAACTATATCATTATGGCCTGTTGATAATGTATCAGAATTTGGTGTAGCTGAGGTAGGAGAAGATGGTAGAATAACTGGTTTCGTAGAGAAACCTAAACCAGAAGATGCTCCATCAAATCTAATCAATGCAGGGGCTTATCTATTAGAATCAGAGGTATTAGATTATATCGAAACAGGTAGATTAGTTTCAATGGAGAAAGAGATCTTCCCGCAGATTATCTCCAATACTGGGAGATTCTATGGTTATAAATTTGAAGGTTATTGGATAGATATCGGTAGGATTAAAAGCTATCTCTATGTAAATCAGTTTCTATTAAAAGAAAAAGGTTTAGATAAAATCATAGGTGAAGATAGCAATGTAAAAGGTGATATAGTTAACTCTATCCTAGGTAGAAATGTAAATGTAGGTAGAAACACTGTTATTAAATCCTCTGTAATATTTGATAATGTCTCTATAGATGATAATGTTACTATAGAGAACAGCGTGATAGGAGAGAATTGCAGAATAAAAGAGAACGTCTACATTAATAATGCAGTTATTGGAGATAATGAAACAATAATGGATGGCTATGAAATTATAGATACAACTATATGGACACAACCTATACCAGAAGGGTATCCTAAGAAACAGATAGGTAATGTCATAGGGGAATAATTTATTTCTAGATAACTTGAGGAAGAGATGCCTATGGTTGAGATAAATGAAATTATATTCAGAGCCTATGATATACGAGGGGTTTATAATAAAGATATATCACCGAGAGTTTTTAATAGAATAGGTTATGCAACTGGATGTTATATTAGAAGGAATCTAAAAGGTGAGGATATAGCCATTGGAAATGATATAAGGAAGAGTAGTGTACCTCTCACCTATGCATTTATCTCTGGTGTAACCTCAGCAGGGGTTAACGTAGAGTATCTAGGTACAACTTCTTTTGGAGAAACACTGTTAAATAGTTGGAAAGCTAATGTAGATTTAATTTCTTATATCACTGCAAGTCATCTCTCAGCAGAGTGGAATGGTGTAAAATTCTATTATAATGATGGAGTTGGGTTACCGGAAAAAGAACTCTATAAGATCCGTGACTATACTTTAAAACAAGTATATAAACCAGTTGGTTTAGAAAAAATAGGATCTATCAGATATGTTGATAATATAAGGGAGAACTATGAAACTTTTTTTAAAAACAAATTTAGTTTTAATAGAAAACTTAGAGTAGCTGTTGATTGCGGTGGAGGTAGCACCTCACTTTCAATACCACATGTTTTTCCAAATCTAGGATTAGATTTAAAACATGTATTCTGCAAACCAGATCCAATGTTTTCTAGTAGATCTGCAGATCCAAAACCAGAACATCTAGGAGAATTGATAAAAACTGTAAGAGAAGAAAAATGTGATTTCGGAGTAGCTTTTGATGGAGATGGAGATAGATCTGTTATAGTTGATGATAAAGGCAGAGTTCTATCTTCAGATACAACTGGTATAATAATTGGAAAATATGGATTAAATAGAAAGGGTATGGTTATAGCTAATATAGAGTGTTCTAAAACAGTATATGAAGAACTTATTCCACTTGGTTTTAAAATAAAGCAGATACCTGTTGGACATACATTTCTTACAATACATGCAAAAAAAGAGAAAGCATTACTTGGAATAGAATCATCTGGTCATATAATTATACCAGAGTATTTCCTATTTGACGATGCTATCATTGTACCATTAAAAATAGCTGAGATATTAGATAAAAGAGAGGCAACTTTAAGCAGTTTAAAAGATGAGATACCTGTGTATCCAATGAAGAAAGAGGAGATTCCATGTTCAGATCTCCTTAAATTTAAAGTAGTAGAGCAGTTAAATAGAGAAGTATCAGAGGAGTATGATAATGTTGAAAACCTTGATGGTGTTCGTATAAATCTATCTGAAGGATGGGTTTTAATACGTCCATCTAATACTAGCCCTCTCATACGTTTAACAGTAGAAGCAAATACAGAGAAGGATGTAGATAAACTATTGAAGATGTTTAAAAGGAAGGTAGAAGAGATTATAAGGAAAATGGGTTGAAATAAATATGGATGCTAGATTATTTGGAACTAATGGTATCAGAGGTGTAGTTAATCAAGATATGAACTGTGAGCTCGCCTTGGGTGTAGGTAAAGCATGGGGTACTTATCTAAAGAAAAAATTTAAGGAACCTATCGTAGCAATAGGAACCGATGCTAGGCTTTCCAATGATATGCTTAAAACAAGTGTTATATCTGGTTTGCTATCAACTGGTTGTAATGTTACAGATATAGGTATGTTACCTACTCCAACAATTCAATATACAGTTAAAAAGAAGGATTTTCACAGTGGTATAGCTATAACAGCCTCTCATAATCCACCAGAGTTTAATGGAATAAAAGGTATAGAGAGAGATGGAACAGAGTTTCCTAGAGAAGTAGAGGAGGAGATAGAGAAGATATATCTCAATCGAAGATTTGAAGTAGTATCTTGGGATAAAGTTGGGAAGCTATCTAGCTGGGATGGAGCAGTTGATTTATATATAAACGATATAGTTAGATTAGTAGATAGGAAGAGTATTAAAGAGAGAAAATTACATGTAGTATTAGACTGTGGAAACGGTGTTGGTAGCATTACTATACCCCTTTTGTTAAAGAAACTAGGATGTAAGATAACAGAATTATATTGTAAACCCAATGGTAGATTCCCCAATCGCAGCTCAGAGCCTACACCTGAGAATCTAGTTGAGATAATGGAAAAAGTTCCCAAGATAGGAGCTGATTTTGGTGTTGCCTTAGATGGTGATGCAGATAGATCTATATTTATAGATGAAAAAGGAAACTACATCTGGGGAGACAAAAGTCTTACACTCATGGCAAAATATATGCTATTGAAGAATAAAGGTGGAAAGATAGTTACACCTGTAACTACATCTCAATGTATCGATGACATAGCTAAAAAATATAATGGAACTGTTATAAGGACACGGGTTGGATCACCAACAGTTGCAAGGGTTATGATGAAAGAAAAAGCAATATTTGGAGGTGAAGAAAACGGTGGTCTAATATTCCCAGAGTTTCAATATTGTAGAGATTCTGGTATAACTATTACAAGAATGCTAGAAATACTAGCTAGAGAGGATAAAACCCTTGGGGAATTGATAGAAGAGATTCCTAGATATGAAATGATTAAAACAAAAGTTTTCTGTCCAAATGAGAGGAAAGAAGAAGTTCTTGCTGGGATATATGAGAAGATCAAAGAAGATGATAGAATAAAGAATATCGATAGAACAGATGGATTAAAAATTTTTACAGGCGAAGGATGGATACTAATTAGACCATCTGGAACAGAACCCATATATAGGATATATGGTGAAGGAAAAAGAATTAGAGATATAGAGAGACTTTTAGAAGATTATAAAAAACTGGTTGAAGAGATAATCAACTCATAATAAAAATTTGACACGATAATAAATATAAAAAATTGGGATAGATGAGATATAATTATGGTATATTAAGCAGATATCCTAGGAATGGTAATAACTCCAGCAGTCTATCTACAAACCTGTAGCTGATTGTTCTCTTCGGCATGGTCACAGGTAATGGATCACTCCACTCGCTTTCTTTCCCGTACTCATCCAAAGCTTTAACCTTAACTTGATAGGTTCCTTTCTCACTCCAGTTGTGAGATGCAGAGGTTGTTTCTCCAGGTGCATATGGTCCTATCCAACCGCTATAAGTGCCATCACCCCAGGAGAAGTTATAGTATACTTTGTTTCCTTCTGGATCAGTAGTGGATGTAGTGTAAGTGTAGTGTTCACCTATTTTACCACTAGCTGGACCAGAGGGTCTACTTGGTTTAGATGGAGGAGTACTATCTCCTACAGTGAAGGAATCTGAGTTTGACCACTCTCCTTCATTATCGACAAGATCAACTGCTTTTATACGCCAATAATATTTACCCTGCGGTAATCTCTCTGTGATGTTTAAGAGATAGAAGGGAGTAAAGTAAACTCTTTTTCTAAATACGATGTTGTTGAAAGATGAATCCTTTGCTATCTCTAAGAGGTAGGTGATACCAGATGAATCTGTGGAGGGTTGCCATCTAAGTTTTGGTGTTGCATTAGTCTCCTCATTATTAGTTGGAGATTCAATACCATTGGTAATAGGTGGAGTAGCGTCTATCCGTAATCTGATACCTTTTATATACTCATCTTGCTGGAGGTTATCTCGAGCTCTGAATTCAATTTTATGTTGCTGTTCATCCTTGAAGAGATTCCAGAATGTTTGACGGGCTATATCCTCTGGATCTGTGAGATCAATCCAGTTCCCCGCATCTATCCTATATTGTTCTTTAGCAAAACCAGATTTTGGAGTTGCACATTCTATGCAATCGAAATCTAAGATCTTTAAAGCAAGAAGGTGAACTATACATACTGGTTCAAGTTGTTCTGTATATATGTTAGCTATGCATCCTCCTCTCTCCACTATTTCTCTAAGCCATTTACATGTGAAGGTAAATTCGTTTTTACCCTCACGGAAGACTGGTAGAGGTAGGAACACCCAGTTTTTGAAATCATAGTACCACACAGATAGGGTTACCTTGCAATCAGCTGCATCACCGAGATCTATTTCAACTTCTCCTTCAGCACGGTAACCCTCACCCCATTTCCTGAGTTTTAATTTACAAACACTCTCAACCTTCTCACCTTTTGTGTTAGTGAGACAAAGCTTTATCGCTTTGTAATGATGTTCGTTACAGAAGTATCTATTACCTTGAAGGGTTAGGGCATCATAAACCTTGAATCTCACTCTTTTAACCTTGTCGCAGCAGATATCGTCAGGGGACAGAATTAGTTTAGCTTTAGGATTAACAATGACTTCCCCTGATGTACTTAGAGTTCCACCTGTAACTGGAGTATGAGAGTCATCGGATGGAGCTTCTAGGTGAGAGGTTGTATATGGTCGCTCATTATCTACGATATGGGTTTGATTATGAACTTCTTCTTTGTTACCAGCCTTATCAACGGCATAGTACTCAATATAGTATTTACAGTTACCTGAAGTTTTCGGTAGAGTGAAGCTACCAGTGTATTCCTTCCATTCTGTCCAACCAGTTCTCTCACTCCATATCCTATAATATATTGCTTTTACACCACTTCCTCCTTCATTATCATGTGCCACTAGGGTGAATGGTGTAGAGGAATTTACGAAGTATCCATCTTGATATTTTGGATCTCCTATGGTTTTTGTTGTTGTTGGTGGAATAGTATCTTCACATTCTTCAACGATAACTTTTATAGAAAACGGGAAAGCATAATAACCACAATCCTCACCAGCAAGAAAAGTAATAATATACTCACCCACCTGCTCACTAGTGGGAGTCCAACGGAGAGTACTAGTAACACAACCATAATCACAATGACAATCATCAAAAGTAGCACCCTCTGGTAAACTAGGTTCATGAACCCATAGACATATTAGTCTCTCAGGCTGAGGAGGATCCCAACAAACAGTAACCCTCAACTCCCATGGCTCACCAGCACAAATCCTATAAGTCTCACTAGGCTGAGGAACATAGGGATGTACAACAACAGTAATATCAAAATAACTTATAGGTATATAACACTCAGAACCTACATAGAAACGAATCACATAAGTACCAGCCTGACCGATAGCAGGAGTCCAATCAAGAGTAACAGTAACACTATCAATACCACAAGTACAACCAGGTGGAGTAATAGTAGCACCACTAGGCAAAGTAGAAGGATCAACCCAAATACAAATAGGCAAACCCTGAGGAGGATCCCAATAAGCAGTCACATACAAACGCCAATGCAAACCCTCATAAATATGATAAACCTGATTACCACCAGAAACACTAAACGTAGAAGAATCCAGAGATACATCCAGTTTATCTACAACAGTTTGTTCAAAATCCCACCTCAGCGTAGAATATCCTTTCTGTTTTTCATTCATCTTTGTTTCTAAACCACCTACGGAAGATAAACCAGTTGCAACCAACAGCAATACAACTAATATACCAAATATTTTCCTCCGCATCAAACAAACCCCTATATACGATTTTCCTAAGTTATATCAGAAAAACAGTATATAAAGTTTTTTCTCTATATCACAATTATTTTTACAATTGTTGCAAAAAAATATGAAATTATTCGGAATTATACTATGTGCTAAATGAGAAATGTTTCATCTATTAATTTTTTATTACAGAACATTTCAACATAATTATATAAATTGGATTCACTACATTTCTCTTAAGGCACAAATCTTGCCCATGGTTTCAACTTCAATTTGATAATTTCCTTTACTACCCAACTATAGAATCTCACATAACCTTTTAGATTACACTGGATCAATTCACTGCCATGGATCCACCATTGTATAGTATTAGGAGGCTGTCAAGAAACTCTCACCTCCAAGTTATAAATGCAGCTATCCAACTTTCAACACTTTCCTTTGAAGCGTTGAAAGGAAATCGTTTCCAGAATCTCTTTAATCTCGTTTTTAATATGTTAAACCA
>QMTB01000080.1 GCA_003649845.1 Thermoplasmata archaeon
ATGTTATATAATGTAAAAATTTTTCCCTCTAGAGATATCATCATACTTTGAAAAAACAAAAATTTTATATTATATATTATATAAATTATTTGTATGGTTAAAAAAGATAAAGAGGAAGGAAAGATTGAACCATTTAGAGGTTCTTGTAGATTTCTCTCTCTATCTTTCGCCATATCGGAGAGAGTTCACTTGGTTTGTAGTCATTGATTACGTTTGTCATGATTATAATTTGTATAAACCAAACTATATAAATATGTCGATTTTAATAACGACAAAAAGCGAATAGACGGTGTATGATTTCTCATCTGATAAATGCATCTATCGAAATAAAAGAAGCAAACTATATTAAGCAAACACACTTTTTGCCTCTAATCAAGTTCACTCCATGAGGACGAGACAATGCTACCACCATATGATCAAAAAACTATAGAGAAAAAATGGCAAGACCTATGGCAGAAAATGAAGATTTATCACTTTGATTTCGATAGCGATAAACCAGCTTATACCATAGATGTACCCCCTAGGTATGCATCTGGACCATTACATGCTGGACATGCTGTACATTATACCCATATAGATTTTACAGCTAGATATAAAAGAATGAGGGGGTGCAATGTCTTCTTTCCATTATGTTTCGATGTAAATGGTATACCAATAGAGGAAAGAGTGGAGAGGCAGCTCAATATAACAAGGAAAGATATAGATAGACATGAATTCAACAAGAAATGCTCTGAATTCGCAGAGAAAAACATCAAAACAATGACTAAACAATTCATACTACTAGGAGAAAGCATGGATCCCAGTATATATTATCAAACCAATGCAGAGTATTATCGGAGAATAACACAAATCTCCTTTATAGAACTCTATAAAAAAGGATACATCTACAAAGGAGAATTTCCAGTAAACTGGTGCCCTAGATGTATGACAGCAATGGCAGATGCCGAGGTAACATATAAGAAGAATATAACTACTCTAAATACAATAAAATTCTATTTTACAAAAGAACAACCAGAGCAAATAATAAACTATCATGGTATAGGGAAAGATGAGGGAGGTATATATATAGAGATTGCAACAACTAGACCAGAACTACTACCATCATGTCAACTAGTAGCGGTTCACCCTAGTGATGAAAGAGCTCCATGGCTAGTAGATCAAACAGTGAAAACACCTATATTCGATAGAGAAGTAAAAATTGTAGAAGATGAATCCGTTGACCCTAATTTTGGAACAGGTATAGTAATGATCTGTACCATTGGAGATAAAGAGGATCTAAAATGGGTTTTCAAATATAAACTACCTATAGAGATGAGTATAGATGAAGAAGGTAGAATGACCGAGTTAGCAGGGAAATACAAAGGTATGAAGATTAAAGAAGCAAGGGAAGAGATTATCAAAGATTTAAAGGAAAATAACCTTCTAATAGAGCAAATTCCATTAGAACAAAATGTCGGAGTATGCTGGAGATGTAAGACGCCATTAGAATTTATAAATGCTAAACAATGGTTCCTGAAAACAACAGCATTTAAAGACCTAGTTTTAGAGAAAAGCAACGAGATGAATTGGTACCCAGAGTTTATGAAGAAGAGATTAGAAGAATGGGTTAATAGTTTAGAATGGGATTGGGTTATATCTAGACAGAGATACTTTGCAACACCTATACCACTATGGGAATGTCAAAACTGTGGAGAAGTAGTGTTAGCTAGACCAGAGGATTGCTATGTAGATCCAACAGTGGATAAACCACCTGTAGATAGATGTCCTAAATGCGGTGGACCATTAAAAGGCTCTGAGGATGTATTTGATACATGGATGGACTCTTCTATATCACCTCTATATAATACCTTTTGGAGGAGAGATGAAGAGAAATTCAAAAAACTATACCCTATGTCTTTGAGACCACAGGCACATGATATCATTAGAACATGGGCTTTCTATACTATACTGAGATGTACGCTACTCACTGGTGAGAAACCATTTGAAAACATCATGATGGGTGGATTTATACTATCTGAAGATGGAACACCGATGCATGCAAGTCTAGGAAATGTAATAGATCCATTAGATATAATAGAGGAATATGGGACAGATGCATTTAGATGCTACGCTGCATATTGTTCGCTAGGTGAAGACAACGCTTTTAGAACAAAGGATGTAATCAGAGGGAGAAGACTACTGAGGAAACTATGGAATATAGAACAATTCGTCTCTAAAAATATCGATACATCTAAGAAACCAGAGAAACCAGATAAACTAGCAACAATAGATAGATGGATACTATCAAAATATACAGATCTATTGAGAAAATCTACAAAATTAATGGACTCATTTGACTACTCTCAAACTATGAAGGAGATAGAATACTTTGTATGGCATGAATTTGCAGATCACTACCTGGAGATGGCAAAATCAGCATTATATAACAATCAAAACATAGAGAGTACTAGATATACCTTATATACAATTGGTTTAGGTATAATCAAATTATTTGCACCATTCCTACCGCATATAACAGAGGAAATCTATCAAGATATGTATAAACAAACAGAGGGAGATAAAAGTGTACATATCTCTAGTTGGCCCGAGGAGGTACTCTATGATGCAGAGGCAATGGAAGATGGAGAGATAGTTAAAAACTTTATAGCTAAGATAAGAGCATATAAAAGCGAACAGGGTATAGCTTTAAATGCTCCATTAAACATCAAAAAAACATATGTACCCAGGGAATATATACATATACTCGAGGGTAATAGCGCTATCATAAAAGCAACATTAAAACTACCTGAGGATCATGAATTCCTGGAAGGTAAACCTGATATCGTTGAGAAGATTACAGCTATAAAACCAAATCCGGCGAAGATAGGACCAAGGTTCAAAAAACAATCGCAAGAGATAATTAAATGGATAAACCAACATCAACAGGATATCATAGATATAATACAACAAAAAGGCGATATCAATTGGCATGATCTACAAGTTACATCTACTATTGAAGACGAGGAAAAACTCTTAGAAAACAATTATATAATAACAGAGAAAACACCACAAGTAGAAGGATGGAAGGTTACCCATATCGAACCCTTCTATCTAATAACATAAAAGGAGTTAGAAATATGAAGCAAGAATCTATAAGAAACTGGATGGTTAAAATAATAGCGGTATTACTAGCATTTCTAATGGTAGCTACGGGATTCCTATATATACTAATGCATTAAAAACTCGATACATTTTTAAAGAATATCTTTATTCTCCGCAAAATAAAGGGTGATTAGAAGATGGCTGAGAAGGATATCCTTGCAAATCCTGCCCCTCTAGGGTTAATGGGCTTCGGTATGACAACAGTGCTATTAAACCTACACAATGCCGGCATATATACCTTAGGTTCTATGATACTAGCAATGGGTATATTCTACGGAGGTTTAGCACAGATAATAGCGGGTATACTAGAATATAGAAAAGGTAACACATTCGGTGTAACAGCATTCTCATCTTATGGATTATTCTGGCT
This sequence comes from Thermoplasmata archaeon, assembly GCA_003649845.1. Taxonomy (GTDB): domain Archaea; phylum Thermoplasmatota; class E2; order DHVEG-1; family DHVEG-1; genus B44-G15. The sequence continues at coordinate 3,512 of QMTB01000080.1, forward strand.
AACACTAGTAGGGCTAGTAGTTATACCCAATATAGTCCCTGGAGTAAATGCACCTTCATCTACAGCAATGGGTTCATATCTATTCATGTGGGGGTTATTCACATTCTGGATGTATCTATCGACTCTTAAACATAACAAGGCTTTACAATTTGTATTTATATCGCTAGCTATACTATTCTGGCTATTAGCATTAGGAGAATTCACAGGTAATGCAACAATCACTATTATAGCTGGATACGAAGGTATAATCTGTGGCTTCAGCGCTATATACCTAGCTATGGCAGAGGTAATGAATGAAACCTATGGTAAAACAATTCTACCTATAGGCTAAAAACTCTCTAATTTATAGGAGGAGGAACCAAGTCCTATCTCCTCCCCAAATATTATTTGTTTTATAGGGTCAACATGGTTAATCTCTTTGAAAACATTAGGTTTCAACTCATATATCATATCAAGAGATGCTTTATCTACAGCAACAGGGTCATTAGATACTAGAAAACCTATATCAGGACATATAATAGGACCAGCAGATGGATCACAATCACAACTCCTAGATATACGTCTAAGCTCATTGATATAAATCGTCTTTTTACCATCCAAACAAGCCTTTGCAGCACAAGCTATAGAATACTGTAAATCTAAATCTTGATAGGTTAAAGCAGAGTATATACAATTCTCAACACACAGACCACAACCAAAACATCTCCTAAGACTATGCATCCATACACTTTTCTTGATACTAATCGCATTTGCAGGACAAACCTCTATACATCTACCACATCTAGTACATCTATCCTCATGGGATATAGGTCTACTACCGAGATGCATCTTCTTCTTACTTTCCTTTGTAACGCCACCCATACCAAAATTTTTGATAGAACCACCCGTACCAACATTCAAATGACCTTTAACATGTGCATAAGAGATGATATGCGTAGAGCTATAGATATGCTCAGCAACCTCATAAACTCTATTTGCAACCTCTACAGGTATACCTTTATCATCAATAACAACCTCTGCAATTCTAGTGAAACCATGAATTGCAGCAACCTTCTCATAGCCTTTCCTACTCTGCCTCAAACTATTATATGCAACAGTTGTATCAAATAAAAAGGGTTTAACTCTAAAAGATCTTAGAATATCTACAACCTTCCTGATATCAGATGATTTTGGATGGTATCTATTACCTATCTCACCCATATGAAGTTTCAATAATACTTCTCTATCAGCGAAATCATATATATTAAACTCTTTTAGAGCATCTCGAAGTTTATCAAAATTCTCTAAAAATATTACCCTACTTTTTTCTCCCATTTTCTCAACTTCAAAACACTACCTAATGAACCACCTTTTTTAATCTCTTCTCTAATCCTATTTTCATGTTCCTTAACATCAAGAGCTCTATTAGCTATCTCCTGAGCAATATCTTGAGGTACAACTACTACACCAGAATCGTCGCCTATAATCCAGTCTCCTGTATGTACTATCTGGTTACCACAGTTTATTTCAACTCCAATCTCACCGAAACCTTTTGGTTCACCAGCATTAGAAGATATATATCTAGAGAATATAGGGAAATCCATCTCCAGTAGATCATCTAAATCTCTAACAGCACCATCTATAACAACACCTGCTAAACCTTTAATCTTTGCACTCCATGTTGCAAGTTCTCCCCATACAGCTGTTCTCCCACTATGAGCATCTATAACTATAACCCATCCAGGTTCTGCTTTATCAATAGCTTCTACTGGTTTAGCCCAGTCTCCATCTATAGTTTGAACAGTTAAAGCCCTACCAACCATATGGAAACCTGGTTTAATAGGTCTTATACCATGCATAGCACCATACTTATGCATAGCATCAGATATATTAGGAGTAGAAACCATACTAAAAGCTTTTTTGATATCCCCTTGACTATATTTTTTAAATAAAGTTGTTTTAATCTTAGACCTATCTAACATAGCTTTTTTAATATTCTCCGTTGCCTTTCTAACATCCTTTGCCTTTGTAATTGCACCACCAACAATAATGATAGAAGCACCAGCATTCACCATATCTACAACTGTTTCGCTATTCAAACCTCCTGCTACAGCTATAGGTATACTAACTTTTTCTACCATCTCTTTAAGGATATCCAGTGGGGTTTTACCAATCATTTGTTCATCTATACCAACATGTATACATAGATAGTCTACGCCTAATCTCTCCACTTCTAATGCTCTACCAATAGCATCTTCTGCTCCTAATAAATCCACCATAACCTTACAACCGTATCTTCTACTGGATCTAACAGCTTCTTGTATAGTAGTATCATCAGCCATACCAAGTATACATACAATATTAGCACCAGCTTTAGCAGCCATCTCTGTTTCAACAGCACCAGTATCAGCTGTTTTAAGATCAGCTACAATAGTGGTATCTGGAAAAACATCCCTCAGTTTTCTAATAGCATTCATACCCTCGCTTTTAATAAGAGGCGTACCAGCTTCAATCCAATCAGCTCCACCTTCTAAAGCAGATCTAGCAATATCGAGGGCTCTATGTAGATTAATTAAATCCAATGCAACTTGTAAGATTAATTTCATTCCATTATATGGAAAACAAAAGGTTTTATTTAAAAAGTATCTAAAGTTTTTATATTCTAGATCTATCTCTAATAGAAAACCATGGATAGAGATATGGTAAAGAAATTTCATAGAAAATCAAACAGGGATTTCAAAGAGTTAATTAAAAAACTAGAGTTACAAGCAAAGGAAACAGCTGAAGAAAGACTACCATTATATTTAGAAGTTGGGTTAAAAGACGCCGAATTAGTTCTAGATGTAGGCTGCGGATCTGGAGTTGTAACTAGAGATCTTGTAAATCTAACTCAGGGATTAGTTGTAGGGGTAGATGAATCTCCTGATATGATAGAAGTAGCAGCAGAGATACTTGCACAATATGAGAATGTAGAACTACAAGTAGCTACAGCTTATAATCTACCCTTTAAGGATAATAGTTTTGATATAACAACATGTAACCTAGTATTAATGTGGGCTCGAAATCCACAGCTTGTAGTAAATGAAATGGCTAGAGTAACAAAACATGGTGGTTATGTCTTAGCATCTCTCGAGCCAGACTACGGTGGAAAACTACACTACCCTGAGGATCCAAAGGTTGATCCTATATTCGCTGGTAAAGCGATTCGAGATAAAGGCGGCGATCCACATATTGGTCGTAAATTAAGATGTTTATTTGTCAAAGCAGGTTTAAAAACAAAGGTTGGTATAGGCAACAGTAGAATATGGAGTTGTGAGGAGGATAAAGCCTATTATCTACATGCCAGAGATTTCTATGTTAAAGCACTTAAAAACGCTGGACTTAGCGAAGAGGAGATAGATCTATGGGAGTATAACTATCTTAAATCACTTGATGAAGGTATCCAGCTGAATTTCTTCCCGCAATTTTATGCAATAGGATTAAAAC